>CAZONS010000006.1:0-29594 GCA_964581195.1 uncultured Thiobacillus sp.
GACCACGGCATCGCCGGAACCCAGGCCGGGACCACCGACCGCCACGACCTGGGTCTCGTCGCCCAGACCCCAGGCGCTCTTGAATCCGGCCACGTCGCTGCCGACCGCCACGACCAGCCGCTGGCCCGCCCCAAGGGTGGTGCCGCTGGCGAATGTCGCGCTGGCCGCATCGGTGAAGGACGCGGAATTGTCATCCCACTTCCAGCCGCTCAGATCCACTGTTTCCGTGCCGTGGTTGTACAGCTCGAAGAAGTCCGCCGGACCGGCGTTGGAGTTGACTTCCGATATCAGCAGCGTCCGCGGCGAAGTCACGGCGCCGGTGCCGCGCGTGAAATTGAGCGCCGTCGGCGAAGTGATGCCGGCGAAGGCGTTGCCGGCCAGATCGGTGATCACGCCGGCGCCGATTTGCACGTTGTAGGTGTAGCCGTTGAGCAGGTCCGCGCCGGGGTTGATATCGACCGTCATGCCGTCGAGGGTGACCTGGGTGACGTCGCCCACCGCGATGGTGCGGACATCCGTCAGGCCGCCCGCGTTGCTGCCGCTGAGGATGATGTTCCCGCTGCCCGCCTGGATGGCCTCGCTGAAGGTCAGGACGATATGGTTGCTGTTGACGCCGGTTGCGTTGTCCAGGGGCGAGGTGCCGGTCAGGCTGGGGGCGAGCACGTCGGCCACCGTGCTGAAGCGCAGCATGTCGCCACTGGCCGCCTTGATGTTGTCGCCAGCCGCATCCTTCAGCACGCCGGCCGCATAGGTGAGGGTGTAGGTCGAACCGGCGACCAGATCCGTAACCGGATCGATGCTGACCGTGGCGCCGCTGATACCGACCTGGGTGGCATCGTCCACCGCGATGACGCGGCTGTCGCCGGCGCCGTTGTCGAGGACGAAGCTGCCCGTCCCGGCGCTCACCGCGGACGCGAAGGTGATGTAGAGAGTGCTGCCCAGGCCCACCGCGCCGCTGCCGGTGGTCGGGGCGTAAACCAGCATCTCCGGCTTGTCCAGGCTGCCGCCGCCCTCCTCGCCCACCACGTAGATGTTGCCCTGGGCGTCCATGGTGACGCCCTCGTTCTTGGCCGTGCCGCCGACATTCAACGTACCGAGCACGTTGCCGGCGCGATCCATCATGCGGACCAAGCCATCCGCCGCCCCAAGCACCAGGAAGTGCTCATAGCCCGCCGCGCCGGCGGGCAGCAGATTGGACAGCGCGAAAACATCGTTGAACGAGGACAGCCCGACCAGGGCCGGGTCGAACAGGTTGATCGCGTTCTCCGTGCTGGCGGAGCCGTTGCTCGCCGTACCCGTGGCGAAGTCCACCGTGGTCTGGAATATCCCTTGCGGCGTCGCTTCCTTCGCCAGCAGGTAGCCGCCGCTCGCGGGGTCGTGGCTCAGGCCCTCGATGCCGACGTTGCCGATCGTGGTGCCCAGCTTCACGCTGCGCACTTCGCTGGTCGGGCCCAGCGTCGTTCCCGCCGCGTAGGTGAACTCGTTCAGTTGCCGATAACGCTCTTCCACCAACACGAAGCGACCCTCGCCGATATAGGCCAGACCCTCGGTGTCATAGAAATACGTACCTTGCGGGCTGGAACCGGTGGCGAGCGCCATGGAGTCGATCAACCCGCCCTGCTTGTCGACCTGCACGACCGCCGTTCCGCCGTCGCCGACCACGAACAGGGTATCGGTGTCCTTGTTGTAGGTGATGGCCGAGGACTCGTGCGCCAGCTTGTTGGCCGCCGCCGGGTCGACCGGCAAGGCGTAGCGGCCGGTCAGGGAGTAGTTCGCCAGGTCGAAGCTGCTGTCCGGCGCCACGAAACTCAAGATTGGCGCCAGGACCGCCTCCGAGCCCCCCAGTTCCGGGGTCACGGTGAACTCGCTGACCACGCGCGGCGTCTGGTTGATGCTCGCACCCAGATTGGCGCCATTCAGGTCGGCCGTGTCGTAGGGGTCGACGCCATAGGTGATGACGCGCAGTTCCTGGGTCACCGGGTCGATCTTGAATTGGGTCCAGCCGTAGGTTTCCGCGGCCACCCAGTCGCCCGTCAGCAGATTGGCGGCGATCCGGCCATCGGCCGAGGCCAGGTTGTTGTCCAGGCCCACCGGGTCATAGCCGAACTGCGCCAGTTGGCTGTCGATCAGTTGATGCACGAAGGCATTGCGGGCATCGCTCGGCAGGCTGCCGTAGTAGGCCGCCATGTCCCCGCTGATCAGGCCGGCCTGTTGCGCCAGGTCCACCACCGTGGGGCCGAAGGGCTGGTCGAAGGCCACGGCGCCGGTGGAGATTTCCCAGGCGCCGGTGGCGATCTGTTCCTGGCCGGGGCCGGCTTGATACGTCAGGTTGTTGACCACCGTGCCGTGGATGTCCGCCGAAACGAACACCACGTTCCTGATGCCATTGGTCTCGATGAAGGCAAGCAGTTCCGCGCGCTCGGCGGCATAGCCTTCGTAGCGGTCGGCGGCGGCGAGGGGGCCGAAGTTCTGGATCGGCTCGGGAAGCATCACGAACTTCCAGGTGACGTCCTTGGCCTGGGCATCCAGCAGGTCGGCCTTGAGGTCGGCCAATTGCGTTTCGCCCAGCATCGTGCGGTCGGGCGTGAAGGATTCGACCAGGAAGCGGCCCACATCGCTGGGATCGGCGATGTCGGCATTGACCAATTGCGCGTCGCGGAAGCTGCGGGCGTCCAGCACCATGACGGCGGCATCGCTGCCGTAGTTCTGGTAGCGGTAGAGCTGGATTTCACCATTGCTGACGGCATCATCCGGCGTGTCATAGACCTGGTTCCGGATCGGGTTGTATTCCTGGAAGGCCTGCAGGCCGGTTTCGTACAACGCGGTGTCGTTGATGTAGACGGCGGGGTCGCCGGCAAAACGCGGGTCGCTGGCGGGCGCCGCGCCGCCGGCGAAGTCGTCGGTGACTTCATGGTCGTCGATGGTCGCCAGGACGGAGGTGCTGGCGCGCAATTCGGCCAGGGTGTCGACACCGTAACGCGCGCTGTACACCTCGTTCTGCTTGGCGCGGTAGTCGGCCAGGCTGCTGGCCTGGTCCAGCGGCACATCCGGGGAGGGGAAGTCGGCGTATATGGTGTCGCCATGCAGCACGAAGAAGTCCAGATCGGCGGCGGCGGCGTTGGCCACAGCCGGATAGGGGCTCAACTCGCCGCGCCAGTCGCCGGAGACGCCGAAGCTCAACCCGGCGTGCTCGCCCAGCGCGGCGGCGGTATGGAAGCTGCCGGTCTCGCGATCGCCGCCGGCGTCGGTCACCCGGTAGTGGTAGTCGGTATTGGCGGACAGGCCCGCCACGCTCACCTTCACCGGCAGGCTGGCATCGGTCACCGTGGCGCTGACGCTGCCCAGAACGGTGGCGAAATCCGGGTCCGTGCCGTATTCGAAGGTGACATTGCCCAGGCTGGTGCTGTGCGCCCAGAGCACGGTGGCATCCTGGGTGGTGTCGCCGGAGGCAACGCCGTTGATCAGGGATTGGTTGCTGTAGAGGCTGACCGTATTGGAAACCTCGTTGGTGACGAACAGGAGTTCCCGACCCGTCGGGCTGTGGGCCTTGTCGACGAAGGTGAGCCCTTCCGGGCTGGTGTCGCCCAGCTGGCGCAGGTACTGGACGAATTCGACATTGCCGGGGTCGGTGACGTCATAGACCATGACGCCGCCGCCACCGCGTTCGAGGCCGACGAAGGCCAGGGTCTTGCCGCCGACCTGGCCAATGGTCACGCCCTCGGGCTCGGAGCCCTTGTTGTCGGAACGGGAGTCATCGAACAGGCCGGCGCCTGTCGCGCCGGTATACAGCCCGGCGGCGGCCACGAACTGCTCGGTGTGGGAACCGCTGTCGAAGACGATCACGCCGTCCGCGTTGAGAATGGAGAAGGAACGCCCACCGTAGGCCAGGATCTGGTCGATGTCGCCATCACCGTCGGTATCGCCGTTGTTGCCCGGCGCGTTGGAGACGGTCAGGCGGCCGATCCCGGCGTTGGTCTTCAGCGCCGCCGCGTTCGGGAAGGCGGCGTCATCCAGGTTCAGGCTGGAGACGCGGGCGGTCTCGTCGGGGGTGATGAAGTCGTCGCGGTCATCGCCTTCGTTGGCGATCACGAAGTACGTCCCGCCGTCCGCGCCGGTGAAGCTGGCGATGCTGTCCGGCATGTACTGGCCGAACACCGGGTTGTCGGTTTGCAGGTTGATGCTGGCGCTGTTGCCGGCGCCGTCGCGGTCGCTGCCGTCGAAGGGCAGGCCCAGGAAGCTCTTCAGGCCAAGCGGCACGATGTCGGTGAACTCGCCCGTGGCGATATCCAGGATGCCGATGGCGTTGTTTTCCTGGAGGGTGACGAAGGCGGTGGTTCCATCCGGGGAGATGGCGATGTATTCCGGCTCCAGGTCCTGGGCGACGGTGAGGGTCTCGAAGCCGGTTTCACCGGCGAACAGGCGTACACCCGCGGCTTGCAACTCGGCCAGTTTGTCGTTGAAGGCGCCAAAGCCGGCGGTGGTGACCGTGGCGGCAGGCACGCCGGCGGTGAGGTCGATGATGCTGACGGAACCCTCGGGGTTGTTGCCCGCCGTGTCCTGCTCACCCTCGTTGGCGACCAGCACCTTGGTCCCGTCCGGCGTGAAGGTGAGCATGTCCGGCAAGGCGCCGACGCTGACGCTGCCCAGCACCATGGCCGGGTCGGCGACCGAAGCGTCGGCATCCAGGAAGTAGACGCTGCCCGGCTGGGTCTTGTCGGCGGCGGCGACGGCCACGGCCACCAGGCCGTTCTTCACCGCGACGCTGTTGATGTCGTTGCCGCCCAGGCTCACCGTGCCCAGCAGGGTCATGGAGAGGTCGGCGTTCACCTGCACCACTTGCAGGCCGACGCCCGCCGGGGCGGTGACGAACAGCCGGGCGCTGGCGGCGTCGAAGGCGGAGATTTCCGCGCCGGCCAGGCTGAGGCTGGTGGCATGGGTGAAGGTCTCGCTCAAATTGGCCGCGAGGGACAACCAGTTTTCCACGGTGACGCTCTGGAAACCCTGGGCGTCCGTGCCGGCCAGGCTTTGCACCGTGTTGGTGTCGTCGAGCTTGAGGTTGGGATCGGTGAAGGACACCTGGACCGGATGGGCGCCATCGAGGGGCGCGGCCAGGGTCAGGATGACCTGGTTGTTCACCACCTGGACGCGACTGACGCTCTGGACGCCGTCGTTATCCACCGTGAACTGTTCCGGGGCCGGCGGGTGGGCCGGGTCCAGGGGCTGATCGAAGTACAGGGTGATGACATCGCCCAGCCCATCGACGCTGGCATTGAGCAGTTGCGGCGCGGCGGCGCCGAGCACGTCCTCGCCCCGCACGTTCAGGTTCTGGATGCGCTCATCCTCGGTCGCCGGGGTGTCGGCCTGGTTATAGGCGGTCTCCGCGGTGGCGTGGAAGTCCCGCATGTAATTGGCGAAGGCGGCCTGTTCGCCCAGCGGGGTGAGGCCGCCCGGCACGGAAGCGGCCTGGGTGAAATTGAGGGCTTCGTCGACGGCGGCGGTGAGGACATGGCTGCCGTCCGCCTGTTCGATCAGATAGCGGAAGTTCGAGCCATGGGCCTTGATCGGGTAGCTGTCGCCGCCATTGGCGAGGAAGCTCAGGGTCACCACGGAGAGGGTCGCCGGGGCGCTGTCCAGCTTCACGCCATCGTCGTAGAGGTTGACGGTATAGCCCTCACCGGTCAGGGCGATATCGCCGACGCGGCTGCCTGCGGGCAGGTCGGGGTCATAGGAGAAGGCCACGCCGCCCACTTGCGGGAAGCGGCCCTGGTTGCCGAGCGAAGCCACGCCGTGTTCGAGGATGGCTTTCAGCCCCTCGGGGGTGGTGTCGAACACCATCAACTGGTTGTTGAAGCGCAGGGAGTTCTCCACGTCCAGTTGCGACACGCCCCCTTCGGGCGGCAGTTTGTCCACCGTGCCGTCCACCGGGTCCGGTGCCGAGATCGTGCCGATCTGGGCGCGGATGCCACCGCCGTTCTTCAGCGAAACGATGTAGGTGCTGGCCGCTTCCGCGCCCAAAGCCAGGGCGGCGGCATGGGCGTTGGCGTCGGCGGAGAGGTCGCCCAGGTTGGTTTCCTGGTTGCGCACGGCGATGCGCTCGCCTTCCAGGTAGACGTCGGAATAACCGTAGACCAGGCCGTCCTTCAGGGTGATGACGTCCTGCACCGCGTCGGTCAGGGTCTTCACGGCGTTGCCGCGGGTGCCCTCGGCGAAGGCGGTAGTCGCCAGAGTTTCTTCGCTCACGCCCCAGGCTGCGGCGACGTTGGCGTCGGTGGCGGCGTAGGCGCCGTTGATGCCGGCGTTGGCGGCCAGACTTTCCGTGACGATGTGGCCGTGGGCGTCGAAGTCCACCACCAGACGTCCGAGATAGGTGAATTCGTTGTCGGTGTTGACGATCAGGGTGTCGTGGCCGTCCTTGTCCTGGATCACCAGGGGGTAGGTGTCGGCAAAGGTGGCGGCATGGCCGGGGAAGGCGACGGCGGTGTCGTCGGCATCCCCCAGGCGGGTGTTGGAGCCGGCGGAGAGGATGATGTCGACGCCGGAGAGCTTGCCGGCCAGCAGCTTCTCGTTGCCGATCACCTGCAGGTGCGCCATCAGGATGATCTTGTTGACGCCCTGACTGATGAGGTCGTCGATCACCGGCTGCAACTGCGCGGCGAGCAGGTCCATGTCGTCGGCGCGCACGCCGTCGTTGTCCCTGACCACCGTGCCGGAAGGCGAGGAAATGGATTCGAGGATCTGGGTGGTGGCGCCGACCAGGCCGATTTTGGCGCCGTTTTCCGTCAGCACCGCCGAGGGGACGATCTTGCCCTTGAGGGCGTTGGCCTGTTCCAGGCCGGCGCTGGCGGTGGTGTCGGTATACAAGCCGGCCAGGTCGGTATCGCGGGAGAAGTCGAGGTTGGCGGAAATGAAGGGGAACTGCGCGCCGACGTAGGAAGCGGTGCTGGTAATCGCCGTCTTCAGGACATTGGAGCCGAGGTCGAAATCGTGGTTGCCCAGGGCGGAGGCCTCGACGCCCATGGCGTTGTGAAGCGCGATGTCGACAGCGGCGATATTCATCGTGCCGCCGACGCTGGACCCCGTCACGGCGTTGAATGCATCTCGCACGCTGCTGTCGGTGCCTGCGGCCAGGAAGGGGCCGGGGATGAAGTTGTCGCCGCCGGCCAGGGTGATGCTGTTGGCGTAGTCGTCCTCGAAGGCATCCAGCAACGCCGCCAGGTTGGGCGCGGTCCGCGAGGCCAGCATCCCGGCTTCGGCGTCGGAGAAGTGCAGCAATTGCAGGCGGTAGGTGCTGCCCTGGGCATCCTTTTGCGCGTTGCCGATGTCGCCCAGGCCTTCGCTTTCGGCCAGGCGTCCCGCCAGGCCATTCAGGGTTTCGACAACGAAGGCGCGGGCATTCCCCAGGGCGTCCCTGGCCCCGGCGTCCAGCGCCACGCCACCGACGCTGCCTTGCGTGCCCAGGGCATCCAGCAACTCGCCGCCGGCGACGCCGAGGTTGCCACCTTGCAAGGCATTGGCCGCCAGTTGACCGGCCAGCAAGGCGTAGACCTCGCCGGCGATGTCTTCCCGCTCGCCACCGCCGGCGGCACCCCGCGCCTGTTCCGTCACCTGTGCCACCAGGGCGGCCACGGCCACGCCGGCCTTGTGCAGCGCCAGCGCGTCGGCATCGCCCGCCGCCGCCGCCGCCACCGGATCCAGGGTGGTGAGATCGACATTCAGATCGCCCAGGCCCAGGGCACTCAACACGGCGGCCCGCGCCGCCTCGGCATCCTCGCCTTCGGCCATCCGCTCCGCCATCAGGGTGGTCAAAGGCGTCACCACGGTGGCGCCGGAAGGCGCCTTGAGCACGCCGGTGAACGCGAGGCCGGTGGCGATGTCGGTGCCGCCAAAGGCGACGATCTCGCCCGCCACCCGGGGCAGGGTGAAATCGCCGTCGGCGTCGGTGGTGGCGCGCGGTTCATCGGCGTCCAGTTGGCCATCGCCGTCCACGTCCACGAACACCGTGGCGCCGGCCAGGTAGCCGTCGATGGCCTTGCCGTCGAAAGTGGCCAAGGGGCTGGCTGGCGTATCGCCGCCACCACTGGATGAAGCCGCGGCGATCAGGCCGATGCCGCCGATCGCCAGCAGGACGGGCGGCACACCCGCGCTCGCCGCCGCGACAGTGCCGGCGGCGGCCGGCGCCGCGTCGCTGCCGGCGACAGCCGCGGCTTCCGCCACCTGGACGGCCACGCCGGTGAATGCCGGGGAACCCTCGGTAACCGCCACATCGTCCTGGCTGGCCTCCTGGCCTTCTTCCCGCTCCCGCTCCAGCTTGTCCTCATCCTCGTCGATCCAGTCCGTCCGCGCATGCGCTTGGGCGGACGGCTCGGGCTTGGCCGCCGCGCGCGACGCGGCTTCCGGGAGCATGGGTTTCTGGTTGGGGGTATGGGGTTTGTCGCTGGCGCGCGGGATCATGGGGGGGCTCCGGTCAGGTATTCGAATCGGCGCCATCATCCCCGGCGATGGTTAAGCCCCCATGACATGGATGTGACAAGCATGCCGCCTGGGTTTGTAATGGCCCTGTCAGGGGGTCAGACCAAACTGAACAGGCTCGATTCGATCAATCAGGCACGGAGCAACGCGTGACGACTCACAAACTCTTTTTGAATTGCACTCTCTCGGCGGCGCTTGCCTCCGGCTTCGGCGGCAACAGCCTCGCCGCAAGCGGTGGCATGGTCACGAGCGAGGCGGTCAGCGCCGTGACCCTGACCCTGCTGCACACCAACGACACCCACTCGCGCCTGGAGAGCTTCACCGACACCCTCCTCCAGGGCGGTGTCGCCCGCCGCAAGACGCTGATCGAGCAAGTCCGCGCGGAAGTTGGCGCCGGCAACACCCTGCTGCTCGACGCCGGAGACTTTTCCCAGGGCACGACCTTCTACAACGTCTGGGAAGGCAGCGAGTCGATCATGGCGATGAACGACATGGGCTATGACGCCGCTACCCTGGGCAACCACGAGTTCGACCTCGGCCCCGCCAGATTGGCGCGTGTCCTGAAGGGTGAGCCCATCCGCATCGCCGGTCAGTCCCACGCCACCGAGGCGCCGACCTTCCCGGTGCTGGCGAGCAACCTCGATATCCAGCACGGCTCCCCGCTCGAGGGCCTACCGCGGCACTACGCCATCATCGAGAAAGGCGGGCAGAAATACGGCGTGCTCGGCGTCGTCACCGAAGACCTGCCGGTCATCGCCAACCTGGGCGACCAGGTGAAGATGCTGGACTACGTGGAGAGCGTGAACAGCGCCAGCGCATTGCTGACATCGCTCGGCGTCAACAAGATCATCCTGCTGTCGCACGCCGGCCATGGCGTCGACATCCAGAAGGCGGCCGAACTGCGCGGCGTCGACATCATCGTCAGCGGCCACGACCACGCCCTGTTGGGTGACGCAGCAACGATCGACACCGCCACCGGCAGCGGCGCCTACACGCAAAGCCCGTACATCGTCGGCGCCTATCCCACGGAAACCACCGACCGGGACGGCAACAAGGTGCTGCTGGTCTCGGCATACGAGTGGGGCCGCTGGTTGGGCCGACTTGAAGTCCAATTCAGCGCCGACGGCAAGGTGCTGAGCGGCGGCAACAAGTCGCTGTTCGTCGACGGCCGCAGGGTCGCCGAGGATGCTGGCCTGGCCGCCAAGGTGGCCACCTACAAGGCGCCCGTGGCCGCTTTCTCCCGCGTCCTGGTCGGCACCAGCGCGATGGATTTCTCCGCCGCGCGCGGCGGCGCCACCCCCTTCAGCGTCGGCTTGCGCAGTGGCGAAACCGTGCTTGGCAACCTGATTCTCGACCTGATGCAGGCCGCCGCCGGACAGAGCGACAACGCCGTCGCCGCCTTCAGCAACGGCGGCGGCCTGCGTGCCGACATCGCGCGGGGCGACGTCACCTTCGGCCAGGCGCTGAGCGTGCTGCCCTTCGGCAACACCCTCCATGTCATGGACCTGACCGGCCAGGACGTGATCGATCTGCTGGAGCAGAGCGCGAACGCGGTCGGCGGTGGCGGCTTCCTGCAGCTTTCCAAGGATCTGCGCATGAGCCATTGCGCCGATGCCACACCCTGCGTCAACCCCCTCAAGGCCGGTGGCAAGGTGACCGCGATCAGCATCGCCGGGCAGCCGGTGGATGTGACCAGGACCTATCGCCTCGCCACCAACGATTTCACCGCCGCCGGCGGCGACGGCTACTCGCTCCTGGCCAACGCCTGCAAGCGCCCCGGCAACTACTGCCGCGACACCGGCATCGTCCTGCTCGACCTGCTGGTCGACCGGCTCAAGGCCGGCACGCCACTGTCCGCCAGCCTGGACGGACGCATCACACGGCAATGACGCGGCGCGCGCGCCAGGCTGGCTCAGCCTGACGCCGCATCCGCGGCCCGCCAGCGCGCGATCCAGGTTTCCGCCGGTTCCGGCCGGCCGAAGTAATAGCCCTGGTGGATCACGTTGCCCCGGGCATCGAGGAAGGCCGCCTGTTCCTCGGTTTCGACGCCTTCGGCCACCACCTTGAGGTGCATGTGCCGAGCCACCGACAGGATGGTTTCCACCAGGGCGGCATCGTCGGGGTCGTTCGGCGCATCCTGGACGAAGGTCTTGTCGATCTTCAGTTCGTGGATGGGCAGGCGTTTCAGATAGGCCAGCGAGGAATAGCCGGTGCCGAAGTCATCCACCGAGAAGTGGATGCCGAGGGCGGCCAGCTCATCCATCCGGGCCACCACCTCGCCCAGGTTCTCGATCATCAGGCCCTCGGTGACTTCCAGCGTGAGCTGGCTGGGATCGGCGCCGCTGGCGGCGAGCAGGTCGCGGATCCAGGGCACGAAGCCGACCCGACGGAAGTGGCGAGGACTCATGTTCACCGAGAGTCGGAGCGGGTGTCCGGCGATATTCTCACGCGCCATCATGGCGCAGGTTTCCGACAGCACCCAGGCGCCGAGCTCGACGATGAGGTCCGATTCCTCGGCCACGGGGATGAATACCCCGGGCGGCACCAGCCCGCGCGAGGGATGCTGCCAGCGCACCAGCACCTCCGCCCCCATCAAACCGCCGTGCCTGTCCACCTGCGGTTGCAGGTACAGGCGCAGCTCGCCCGCGGGAATGGCGTTGCGCAGTTCGCGCTCCAGACTGAAACGCTGTTCCGCCGACTCGCCCATGCTGGTTTCGAAGAAGGCGCTCTGATTGCCGCCCGCCGCCTTGGCCCGATGCAGGGCGGTGTCGGCGCGTCGCAGGATATCTTCCGGCGTTTCCTCGCGATCTTCCGCGAACAGGGCGATGCCCAGGCTGGCCGTCACCGTGACCGACTCCTCACCGATGCACAGGGGCGAACACAGCGCCGCCTGGATCTTGTCCGCGACCACCAGGGTGCGACGGCTGGCGCTGCCGACGTGCTGGCTGAGATCAGGCAACAGCAGGGCGAACTCGTCGGCGGCGAGGCGCGCCAGGGTATCGCCATCGCGCAGCAGCCCGTTCAGACGCATGGCCAGGGATTGCAGCAAGGCGTCGCCGAAGGCATGGCCACGGGCGTCGTTGATGGTCTTGAAGCGGTCGACGTTGAGCAGGATCAGCGCCTCCTGCTGGCGGGAGCGGCGCCCGGATGACAGCAGTTGCTCCAGCCGGTCCAGCAGCAACACCCGGTTGGGCAGGCCGGTGATGCGGTCGAAATACGCCAGGCGATGGATTTCCGCCGCGCCCTCTTCCTTCGCCGAGATTTCCCGCTGCAGCGACTGTTCCCGGGATTCCACCGCCTCGGCCAGGTCGTTGAAGGCGTTCGCCAGCTGGCAGATCTCGTCCTCGCCCGATTTATCCATCCGCACGCTGTAATCCCCGGCCGCGAATCGCTCGGCACCGTCCCGCAGCCGCGCCAGGCGACGCGTCACCAGACGCTCGAGCAGGAAGCCCAGCGCGAGGAACAGGATGGCATAGCCGACCAGACTCTTCAGCAGCTGACTCCCCCAGATTTCGTTGCGGCGCTGTTCCAGGCGCAGGGTGGGGATCTTGACGCTGACCACGCCCCGCAGATCACCCACCTTGTAGCCATAGGCGTTGCCATACTTGGCGCGGATGCTCTCGGGCGCATCCGCCCGCTCGCCATGGCATTTCAGACAGAACGGTTCGATCCAGATCGGCGCGGTATAGAGCAGGTAGCCGACACCCTTGTCGTCGACGATATCGCGCATGCGTTCCCTGGACTGGGGATGGGCGCGATACCAGGCGTGGTCCTCCATCTCGAATCGGTCGGCGCGATTGTTCGGGTTGCGCGGGTGGTCCGAGACATTGTTGAACAGGATGCCGCTGGCGTTCCAGTTGGCGAAATCCTTGGAAATGCGGGAGAGCGAATGCGCCGGCAGGAAGCCCACCGTCTTCTCGGTCACCGGCAGGCCGCTGGCGACGAACACCTCCTGGTAGACCCGCCGGGTCGCCATCATGTAGCCATAGACCGCGCGGGCATCGATCTCGGTTTCCTTGCGCAATTCATCGGCGAGCTTGCGATAGCTGATATCGAGGTCGATCAGCAGCACCACGCCCATCAGCGCGCCAAGAAGGAGCCAGATTTTCGTCTTCAGTCTCATGCCGCGCGCCGCCTCGCCCATTTCCGCACCGTTTCCACCAGCAGGTCGGGGTCCAGCGGTTTAGTGAGCTGAACGACGAGACCCGCTTGCAGGCTTTTTTCCCGGTCTTCCTCGAAGGCATGACCGGTCTGGCCGACGATGGGCAGTTCGGGGTCGATGGCGTGGATCGCGCGAGCGGCATCGAGGCCGCTCATCACCGGCATCTGGATATCCATCAGGACCAGGTCAAATCCACCCTCCCCCGCCATGCGCACGAGATCCACCGCCCGCTGTCCATCCTCGGCCAGCGTCAGCGCGCACCCTTCGTCGCCGAGCAAGTCTTCCAGCAACATCTGGTTGACCGCGTTGTCCTCGGCGATCAGCACCCTGATACCGTCCAACTGGGGGGCGTGTTGCCCGCGCGTGTCGGCGTCCGCCATGGCTGGCGCGCTCGGCTCGACGGGCGCCGCGCGATACGGCAGCCTGACCGTGAAGGTGCTGCCCTGGCCCAATGCGCTCTCCACCGCGATGTCGCCTCCCATCATGTCCACGAGGCGCTTGCTGATGCTCAGGCCGAGGCCGGTACCCCCAAAGCGGCGCGTGGTGGAAGTATCGGCCTGGCTGAAGGCGTTGAACAGATTGCCGCGCTGCTCCGGAGTCATGCCGATGCCGCTGTCGCGCACCATGAACAGCAGATCGTCCCCCGAGGCGTCGACCCGCCGGCTCACCCGCAGCAAGACATGCCCGCGTTCGGTGAACTTGACGGCATTGGAGAGCAGATTGAGCAGAACCTGCTGTAGCCGCAGCGGATCGCCCAGACACCGCGCGGGCAGGTCGGCGGCCAGTTCGAGATCGAGGACGATCCCCTTGCCGACGGCCTGGTCGCGCAGCAGGTCCAGGGGCTCGCGCAGCACGTGTTCGAGCGCGAACGCCACGGATTCGATCCTGAGCTGGCCGGCCTCCAGCTTGGAGAAATCCAGGATGTCGTTGATCACGCCCAGGAGCAACTTGCCGGAGTCGATGATCTTGGTGAAATAGTCGCGGGTCTTGCCACGCCCCTCGCTGAGGCGCAGGCCCAGTTGGGCGAAACCGAGGACGCCATTCATCGGCGTGCGCAGTTCATGACTCATGTTGGCCAGGAACTCGCTCTTCACCCGCGCCAGCGACTCCGCCTCCTGGCGGGCGGCGACCAGTTCGATGGTGCGGGCCTGCACCTGCTCTTCCAGACGGTTGCGGTACTCCGCCAACTCCATTTCCAGGCGGTGCTGCGCGGTCATTTCATGGCCTATGCAGAGCACGGCGTGAGGCGGCGGCCGGCCCCTATCGGGAATTTCCCGGTTGGCCCAGCGCACCCAGATTCGTTCTCCGGTCCGGGTCATGTTCTCGTTCTCGCTCACCGCGTACCGTGAAGGGTCCGACAGGATGGCCTCGATCAGCAGGGTCAGGTCGCGACCGCTGCCGGATTCGGTTTCCGGCACGATGGCGCCGATCACATGCTTGCCGAGTATTTCCGCCGCCGGAAAGCCGAACAGCTTTTCCGCGACTTCATTGAAATAGGCCACCGTGCCGTCCGGCGCCAGGCGCAGGATGATCGCATTGGCGTTGTCCACCAGCTCGCGGTATTTCGCCTCGCTCGCCTCCAGGGCGGCCTGCGCCTGCCTGCGCTCGCCGATCTCGTGCTGAAGCGTCCGGTTGTAGGCGCGCACCCGCGCCGCCAGCAGGAAGGCGCCCAGCATGCCGATCAACGCGGCGACCAGGGCCCAGCGCAGCCAGGTCGGGGGGGAATCGGCGTCGGGAGCGTAAAGGAAGGGCTGGAGATCGAAATCCACGGGCATTTTTTTCTGGTTGGCGTAGACCTCCACCACATGCCGCCAGCGGCCCGGGCTCATGTAGCCCGCCTCGACGATGTCGGGCCGCGTCAGTTCACGGATCTGCGTCGCCTCGAACAGCAGGTGTTCACGCGATTTGCCCTGGGTGTTGTAGCGGGCGAGGATCAGATCCGCCAACTCCTCGGGATGCGCGAGGGCGTAGACCAGTCCCTTGAGGGTGGCGTCGCGGAAGGCCCTGACGGTCTCGGGATGTGCATCCAGCTTCGCCTCGTCCGTGAACAGCACGTTGCCGAACAGGTCGATACCGGCCGAGTGGGGCGTCAACAGCAGATATTCATGCTCCCGGCCACGGATCAGGAACGGCTCGTTGGAGACATAGATCGCCTTCGCCGCTTCCAGCCCCTGGTCCAGCGAGCCCAGCGTCCAGTCGCGCTGCGGGACCAGCTTGATTTGCGCGGCGGGCAGGCCCGATGCGCGCAGATAGGCCTCGATCTCGTCGCGGTCGTGCGCGTCCACGGCGATGGGCTTGCCGGCGAGGTCGAGTACGCTTTCCACCCCATTCCGCCGTGACGCCAGCAGCGCGATCGGCGAGTGCTGCATCAGGGTGGCCAGCACGACAACCGGCTTGCCCTCGTAGCGTTCCAGGACCAGAGAGGAGGTTCCGACGCCGAAGTCCGCGCGGCGCGCCAGCACCTCCTGAACCGCGTCGATGCCGGGCCCGCCTTCCCTGATCGTCACTTCCAGCCCGGCATCCCGGTAATAGCCCTGTTCCCGCGCGGCGTAGAAGGCCGCGAATTCGAATTGATGCTTCCAGATCAACTGGACGGAGACCCGTTCGACGGCAAACGCTCCCGACTGCATGAGCACGCAGCCGGCCAGCAGGACGAACAGCCGATTCATTGTTTGGGAATCTCGCTTTGGACAAGTCCCGCATCATCGGCATTCTGCTCGGGAACTTGAGCCCGACGTGTGCGTTCGCGTGTGTCAGACGGGTCGCCGCACCCGTGTCGGCGGATGGGCGAGGCGTGCCTCGATCAGGCGCATGCCCTGGTTGAGATCATCGCCCAGCGGGATGGCGCCGGCATGCTCCAGCTCGTCTCGAAAACGCCGTGAAAAATGACTGCCCACGAACACGGGCAGATCGCTGGCCTCGACCAGCCAGGCAATGTCCGCCAGCAGCGGCGACGCGGCCGGCACGTCGCGGCCCGCCAGGACGATGCCGATGGCGTGGCTGCGACCGGTGACATGGGCAATCTGGCGGGTCGGCATGTTGGCGCCCAGATAGATCACCCGATGTCCCGCCTGGAGCAGGCTCAGCGCGCACAGCAGCAGGCCGATCTCATGGTTCTCATGTGGCAGACAGGCCAGGATCAGGGGCTTGCTCCGGGGCGACCACTGGCCGTGATGCAGACGCGCGCCGAGCTTGTTACGCAACCAGGACGCGAAAAAGTGTTCCTCGGCGATGCCGGAAGCGCGTTTGTCCCAGCGCGCGCCCAGATGTTCCAGCACTGGGATCAGCAGGTTATGGGTGACCAGATCGACGGGATGGAGCGCGCAGGTCTCGTTGTAGAGACTGTCCAGGCGCTCACCGCTGAAATCCTCCAGCGCCCGCAGGGTGCCCTGGATATAGCGCTGCCAGGCTGGAGGCGTCTGCTCGGGAAGCGGGATCTCCACGACGGTGGCCTCGACCACCTCCGGTCGATCCACCTCCTGTTCGAGCAAGGGCGCGATGTCCGCCAGGGTGAGTCCTTGTACAAGTAATTCCTGTAAACGTTGCACACGTCGAATATCGGCGGGGCCATAGAGGCGGTGACCGGCAGGCGTGCGCAGCGGTCTCAGCAGACCATGGCGATTCTCCCAGGCCCGCAGGGTGGAGGCGTTTACACCAGTGCGCCGCACCAGTTCTCTGATCGGGAAGTGGATCGGGTCGTGTTCAGTCATCATGGGCGCATTGTATCCAATTACTTGTACACGTATAAGTTATATGTATAATTCGTCCCGACTCGTGACACATTGCGGACGCTCGACGTCGCGAATAACAGTAATTGCTGATTTGCTTATCGTTCACCCCAACCTCGACTGGAGCCTTCCCATGAAAAAACTCGCCCTGACCACCCTGCTCGCCACGTCCTTCCTCAGCCTGCCGGCACTGGCGGGCGATGCCGCCGTCGGCAAGCAGAAGGCACTCGCCTGCATGGCCTGCCACGGCAACGACAGCTTCGGCGGCATCTTCTACACCCTGCAACTGGGCGGCCGCGATGCCGACAAGCTGCTGATCAAGACCATGAAATACAAGAACGGCAAGATCCTGCACCCGATGATGAACATGGCCACCGCCTTCTATAGCGAGCAGGAGATCGAGGATATCGCCGCCTATTACAAATCCCTCGGCAAGCCCGCCTTCACCTCGCCGCTGTTCACCATCAAGGGCGACGATGAAGCGAATACGCGGGCCGTCGGCGCCGCCACGCCCACGCCCATGCCCTACACGGCCCCGGCGGTGACGACGCCGGCCTATGCGCAACCGGCCGCCTGGACCAGCAGCTATTGATTCCCCCTCACCGCCACCTGGAGACCGAATGAAATCGATCGCGGCCGCGCTGCTCATGGGGCTGACCCTCACCGCCCAGGCCGACACCCCCGCGCAAATCCTCGAACGCTTGCAGGCCGAGGCGGGCGCGCCGGCCTCCGCGGAGCGCGGCAGGCAGCTCTACCACGGCAAGTTCACGGGTGGTCGCAGCGACTCCTGCGCCAGTTGCCACACCGACGACCCGCGCGCCAGTGGTCGCCACGCGCGCACCCACAAGCTGATCGAGCCGCTGTCGCCCAGCGTCAATCGGGAGCGCTTCAGCGACCCCGAGAAAGTGGAAAAGTGGTTCCGGCGCAATTGCAACGATGTCCTCGGCCGCGCCTGCGGCGCCCAGGAAAAGGCGGACTTCACCGCCTACGTGCTGGCGCGGCGGTGAACACCATGCGTGCGCTGCTCCTGCTGTTCTCCACCGCCGCCTTCGCCGGCGAGACCGTCCTGCCAATGCCGGCCTCGCCCCTGTATCTCAGCGAATGCGGCGCCTGCCACACCGCCTATGCGCCCACCTATCTGCCGGCGCGCTCCTGGCAGGCCCTGATGAATGGCCTGAGCCGGCATTTCGGTGACGATGCCAGCCTCAAGGCGGAGACGCGCGAGCTGCTGTCCGCGCAGTTGCAGGCGCTGGCGATGGATGGCCCCTACGCCAACCCCGCCATCGCCGGTCGCAACGGCGGTGCCTGGGCGGACACAACGCCGCTGCGCATCACCACTTCGCCGTTCTTCCGCTACCTTCACGATGAAGTGCCGGACAGCATCTGGCGCCGCCCGAAAATCGCCAGCCCGTCCAATTGCATCGCCTGCCACATCCTGGCCGACCAGGGGCGCTATCCCGAATCGGAAATCCGCATTCCCAAGTAGGCCGGGAGGGCGAGTCGAGCCAGGACCGAACCCTCGCGCTCGATCGCTTCTGACATGAGATGGCCGCATCATGCGGTCCACGAACTCGCTCCCTCCCCATGTCCTGGCCACGCACACGACGCTGGATGTCTGCGCGAGCAATGCCGAGCGTGGTCTGAGCGACGCGGAAGCCGCCGAGCGGCTCGCCCGTCATGGCCGCAACTGCTTGCCCGAGCGGCCAGGGAAGCCGCCCTGGATGCGTTTTCTCCTGCAATTCCACCACCCCCTGATCTACATCCGTTTGGAGAGGGCGATGAAAGTAATGTAGCGCCGGCCGGGATGCCGGCGCCGGCTGGCCCGGTTAGCATCCCGCCTCTCATCCCCACGGAAGCCGCCATGCCCACGCAAGCCCTCCAATCGACGACCGCCGATCTGCGCATCGACGCCGGCTGGATCATTCCCGTGCACCCCGCCGGCAGCGTGCTGACCGGCCACAGCCTGCTGGTGAAGGACGGCCGCATCGCGGCGCTGATCCCCGACCATGAGGCGGATGCATGGACCTGCCGAGAGCGCGTGCATCTGCCCGGGCATCTGCTCATCCCCGGCCTGGTCAACCTGCACACCCACGCCGCGATGACCCTGCTGCGCGGCTACGCCGACGACCTGCCGTTGATGGACTGGCTCAACCACCACATCTGGCCGGCCGAAGCGCGCCACGGCAGTCACGACTTCGTGCGCGACGGCACCCTGCTGGCCTGCATGGAGATGCTCGCGGGCGGCATCACCTGCTTCAACGACATGTACTTCTTCGCCGAAGGCGCGGTGGAAGCGGCCACCCTGGCCGGCATGCGCATCGCCGCCGGCATGATCCTGGTCGATTTTCCCACCGGCTACGCCGCCGACACCGACGGCTACCTGCAAAAGGGCCTCGCCATGCGCGACGCCCACGCCGACAACCCGCTGGCGACCTTCTGCCTGGCGCCGCACGCCCCCTACACGGTGGGAGATCGCGGCCTGGAAAAGATCATGACCTACGCCGGGCAGCTCGACCTGCCGATCCACATCCACATCCACGAGACCGAGGACGAAGTGCGCCAGGGCATCGCGCAATACGGCGTCCGCCCGCTCGCCCGGTTGAAATCGCTGGGCATGCTCGGCCCCAACCTGATCGCCGTGCATGGCGTCCACCTCGATGACCAGGAAATCGGCTGGCTGGCCAGCCACGGCTGCCACATCGCCCACTGCCCCGCCTCCAACCTCAAGCTCGCCAGCGGCTTTGCGCCAGTGGCCAGGCTCCTCGCGGCGGGCGTCAATGTCGGCATCGGCAGCGATGGCGCCGCCAGCAACAACCGGCTCGACCTGCTCGGCGAAATGCGCCTCGCCGCCCTGCTCGCCAAGGGCGTGGCCGGCGACCCCGCCGCCCTCCCCGCCGCGAAAGCCCTGGAAATGGCCACCCTCGCCGGCGCCCGCGCCCTCGGCCTGGACCAGGAGATCGGCTCCCTCGAAGCCGGCAAACAGGCCGACATCGTCGCCATCGACATGACCGCCCCCGGCAGCCAGCCCTGCTACGACCCGCTCTCCGACCTGGTCTACAGCGTCGGCCGCGAACAGGTCAGCCATGTCTGGGTGGCAGGCAAAGCGCAGGTGGAAAACGGCGTCTGCCTCAGCCTCGACCGCAATGAGGTGCTGCGCGCCGCGAAAAAATGGAAGGGACTCATCAGCCGGAGTCGCTGAACCGGGCTGGCCACGCCCCGGCCGCCCGTGTGAGGTCAACCAGGTAAAGGGGGGCGACAGGGCCCGCGCTTACCCGCTGCCGCCTTCATGCATCCGCGGAAAATCGAGGTTTGCCCGCTATCTCTCAGCTTTCTTGCAACAACGGCTACGGCCGAAACACGGTCTTGGTTGAACGATCAAGCGGCATTCACGAAAAACAGCGAACTCTTCCCGCATCCCTCGCACTCCCGGAAAAACTGGTTGCCATCCTTGCGCAGCCGCTCCTTGTGCCCTTCAACACCACAGCTCAACTTAACCGGAGTGTTCCCCCCACATGAATCGCACTTGAAGTAGTAGCCATATTTCCCGTATTGGATGGACAGCTTATCGCTGCCGCAGGCACGACACTTCGGCGCTTCCTTGGCTGACCCAACCGGCTTGGCGGGGGCAGTCACCGGCTGTTTCGGCATCACTGCCGGTGTTGCTTGAGGCTCTACCTTGTCCAGCCCGAACTTAGCGGCGTAGTTGATGGCAATCGGGCTGTGCCGCAGCATGAGCTGTCGACCGATATCCTGGATGGTTTCAAGAGACACGATCTTGGCTACGCTGCCAAACACGCCCAGGACGCTGGTCTCTTCGGCATCTTTGTTGATGACCTCGCCCAGCAAATCGGCTTTGACGACTCGGCTGCTATCGAACTTCTTTGGCCGGTCGATGCGGGCGTTCGGCGAGATCAGGATCAGGGTCTGGAAGGAAGGGGCCAACCGCAAGCCAAGGCGTGTGGGCATCTCGATCTGGTCGAAGACGTCCTTGAGCACCTGGATGTGCCGCTCATTCTGGGCCAGCGGCGAAGGCATGCCTTCGAACGTCTTCTTGTAGACATTCCACCTCAGGAACTCGCCATCCTCGGTGATCTTGAGCCCGGTGTTGAAGTGCTTGGTCTCGAAGACGTACACATCGAGCATGCGGTTGATCATCAGATGGTCGATCTGGGCAACCCGGCCGTTGACCTCGAAGCGCAGGTCATGCAACACGACACGGTTCTTGTGGGCCCCATTCTCGAAGTCGATGAAATAGGCCGACTCTTGCTCCCCTTTGTTGCCCGCGCGGACGAGCCGGATTTCCTGTTCGATCTTGGGTTTGATTAACGCGGGAGCGCTTTCCAGCAGCGCCTCAAGTTCAGCGACGACCGCATCCTTGGGTCGAAATGGTTTCAGAATCATTGCTGTGACACCCTATCTTGGTCTTGTTGATTATTGGCCGGTTCGTGACGCCAACCAGCCTGAAACTTACACCAACACGGCCTGGTGGTCTTCTCGGAATGTGGCGGCAACCGGTCTCGCACCTCAGCCATGATCAGGCCCTGGCGACAACAGGGTCGCTGTCGCGGTGGTACAGGCAGCGGCGCAGCCTGCCGCCCTCCCCTCACGGGGCGGGGTGGGGCCGCCCATAGAAACAGCAGGGGACAGCCCTTCACTAGCGGTCCACAACCCCGGTTATCCACACCAGAACGCGGCCCATGCGGGCGGCGACGGGGGTGCTCTGGGTGAGATCGTGGGGCATGGCGGCGCCCATCACGCCAGCAAATATTTCAGGGCAATGCCGCTGAGCACCAGCGCCAGCACGCCGCGCAGCCAGCGGTCACGAAAATGGCGGGAAAGACGCGGCCCGAGGTAGGCGCCGAGCAGCGTGCCCAGCAACAGGGGCGGGAGCAGTTCCCAGTTCAGCCGCACCCCCATCGCCAGATAGTTGGCGATGGATGCCGAGGAACTGATGAACACCGCCAGCGCGGCGGTGCCCGCCACCACGAACATGGGCAGGCGCAAGCCCATCGCCATGAAGGGCACCAACAGGAAACCGCCACCCACGCCCAGCGCGGAAGCCAGCGCCGCGATACAAAAACCGACGCTGAAGGCGAGCGCGGGACTGTAATCGAATATCTCGCCGCCAAATGCGAAGCGGATGCGCCGCAAGGACCACTGCGTATGTCGCACCCCGATCTCACACGGCGCGCCGTTCGTCGCCACCAGCCCCTCGAACGCCGCGGCCGCCCTCGCGCGCGCGCCCCGCTCCCCCTGGTCGCGCAGCAAGGACCAGACCAGTTGCACCGCGATGACCAGCACCAGCAAAGCGAACACCGGCTTGAAACTGGACATGTCCGAGAGGTAGCGCACCGAGAATGCGCTGCCGACAAGCGCGCCAAGCAAACCCCCGGCGGCGAGAACCAGCCCCAGGCTAAAGACCAGCCGGCACTGGCGCAGATAGTTGGGGACCGCGACCAGAGGCGTGGCCAGTGTCAGCATCTGGGCCATGGGCTTGACCTGATTGGCGTCGCTCAGACCCAACACCGAAATCAGCCCGAATGACGCCAGGATGCCCCCCGCCGCACCCACCAGGGAAAACACGAAACCCACCAGCACGCCCCAGACCAGGGGAAGCCAGGCGTTCGCGAAATGAAAATCGAAATCCGGCGGCATCGTCACTCCTTGTCACGTATCCCCGCGCGGAACGATAACGCATGGCCGTAGCGGATCGCCCGGTATTGCTCGCTTATCACAGCAACAGGAGGCACTGCCTGGAGCCCCCGCTCAGGCCAGGCTCGCGCCGAACCTTGGGGATCGGCGAGATGCCGGCGAGTGAACAAAGGCATCACGACAGGGCACCGTGATCATCATCCTGACCCCGGCGAAGGACCGGAAAACGTGGTCTGCACAGGATTTATACAAGTATCAATACCTCTGGGTTCATACCTTGCTTTCGAAGTGGAGAGTCTTCGGGATGTCGCAGCTGCGGTCATTGAAACTTTCCAACATCCCGTTGGTTTGCGGGATTCTGCGCTGAGTCAGGTTTCCAGTGACGCCTTACTGTTTCTTGGATCCGAGTCTGTAATCAACGGGAACGTCAATCCAGCTCGTAACGGGCTGACCTTTCTTGCGCGCGGGCCTAAAGCGAAAGTTGGTGAGTTGTTCAATTGCATCTTGGTCGAGAATACCAGAACCGCTACTCTGTTTAATCCATATCTCGCCCGTCGTGCCATCTTCCAAGACCTGCACACGCGCGATTACTCGGCCTTGGTGCCCGTATGCCCATGCACGGATGGGGAAATTCAATACGGGATTATCTCTAATATAGCCTGGCCTCTCCAAGTCATCCGAAATAACCCACGGCACGGAATCATCTTGTGAAGGACTCGACTGACCGGATTCCTGCGCTGGTCCAGACGAAAGAACGGGCTCTATGGAGTAGAAACCGGGCGAACTCGAATCAAATATCGGCCGCGGATGTACAGACTTCTGTTCATCGTGTTCAGTGGCGTCAGATTGTTCACTTGAATTGGAAGAATCACCCTCTAGCGAAACGTTTTGTTGCGCGGATTCGATGCCATCTATCCACTCTACGGGAACAGCGAAATTGATGTTTTGTCCTCCCCTTATGGTGTAAGTGGTGAAGCCAAGCAGTAACCCACTACTATCGAATAACCCACCTCCACTCGACCCGTGTGAAACAGGCGCGGTTATCTGTATCAGCGAGGGAGGAGCCCCCCGGAGTGATGAAACTATGCCGCTCGTAAGGGATAGCTCCAGGCCTTCGGGCGCACCAACCGCATAAACCGCCTCACCGACACGTAGGCGCGTTGAATTACCAAGCTGAGCCGGCTCGCTAGCTATACCGATTGCATCCAGCAAGCAAATATCCTTATCCTTGTCGCCCGCATACAATAGTGCAATACTCGCCTTACCCTCCTTTTCCAGTATGACATGCGTGCCATCCTCTATCACATGGCAGTTTGTTCCGACTTTACCGGACGGCAGCAAAACGCCACTACCAAATGCCATGACGCCATAATATTCATTCAGGGATTTAACAACGAATATGGAATCGCGGACTTTTTCGTAGACCTGTTCAGGTGTCAGCGCAACTGACGACGAGGGCGACATGCCAACAAATGCAACAAAGCAGAGTGCGATACGCAAATAAATGATCAATCTCACTTGTCGGAATAGAAAAATAGTTTAACGTGCAGGAGACGGACTACTTTCTTGCATCCAAATTTGAACAAAGAGTACAACATTCGCGCCATAGCGACAGTCTGTCGCCATGGCGCCCTCTTGTCGACATGCGGAAATAATAGGGGTCAGGAGTACATGGCGCCAAGTTAAGCCCGCTGGAAGCGAAAATCTGGCTGACCGTACCCGAAGGTACTTTACTGAAGTTTGACGACGTCAGGATCGCAACGACGGAGGTCAGCGTAATTTATCGTAGCAAACATGGGCGCCGGTTGTGGCTCGAAGCAGAAGTAATAAGGGTCAGACCACGACTCCCCATATCCGCCAGCAATGTATTGATCCAGGCCCGCCCCCCGCCCCTTCATCAGCCGCTCAGACGGCGACGGCGTAGAGCGGTACGGGCCTCGTCATGGCCGTGGGTTGGGTGGCGTTGGCCGCGTCGAGCTGGCCCTTGATCTTGTCACGCAGCATTTCGTAGATCGCTTCCGGGTCGATCGCGGTCACCAGGCATTGGCCGTCCCCGCCGCTGATCAGACGATGAATCCAGCGGAAGCCGGGGCCCATGACTTCAGGCAGGGGCTTGATCTCGGCGCGGTCGAATTCCACCACCTGGTGCAGTTCGTCCACCAGCAGGCCCAGACGGCCGTGGCGGCAGCGGGTGACGATGATCTGGCCCGCGGGTTCGCCACGTGGCAGGTCGAAGAAGTCGTGCAGGCTGAGTACCGGCAGGTAGCCGGTTGCATTGTCGCCGTCGTGATAGGGGATGACGCCGACGATCTGGCCGTTGCTGGCGCCGAAGCGGTTGAGGGTGGTGATTTCGGCGGCTTCCAGCACGAATTCGCTGGCGATGGCCAGGTAGCGATCGCGCAGCATGAAGATGGCGTACTCCTCGCCATCGCCGGCGCGCGCCGCCGAGGTGAATTCGATCGCCTTTCCGGGAGCGGTCTGCTCGCTGTTCTCGAACAGTGGCAGCGCGACCAGCGCGAAGAGGTCGTTGCGGTAGTCGCCGCTGTTCTTGTACTCGCGGTAGCCGCTGGACATGGTGGCGCCGACCAGATGCGGCCTGCCCGAGAGTTGCAGTTTCAGGGAGAGGCCGGCGCCGTTGGCGAGATCGAGCACATCGTCGTCGATGGACAGCAACTGGCCGGGGGGCAGGTCGGCGCGGGTTGAGGCGATCACCCGGCCCTCGCGGTCACAGAAGGCGGCCCAGACGCCGTCGCGCGCCGGCAGGGCGTCCTCGAGCATGTTCCTGAACTCGCGCTCGCTGTCGAAGACGATGCCTATGCCGCCGATGATCCGGGCCGTGTCGGCCGGGTGCCGAATCGCGGCGTGGTAGACATAGGTCGGCCTCTCCCCGTAGAGCGGGGTGTTGGTGAAGGGCGACACGCAGTAGGCCTGGGTCGAGTCCAGCTTCGCGACCCGCGCCAGGATCGCCGCGTCGATTTTCTGGCCGATCACCGGGAGGTCTTCGCCATTCGGATCACTCGCCGCGAGAATGCGGCCATGGGCATCGTAGACATGGATGCGGGCGTAGACCGTATAGAGGCTGTTGATGTAGCCCAGGATGTCGCTGATCCGGGCGGCGTCCGGCGCCTCGACGGTTTCCCGACCGAGGATCGCGCGGATCTCCGAGGACAGCGCCCACCAGCGGCAGTCGTTGGCGCGTTCGTAGAGGTTGCGATCCATGATGTCGATCATCAGGCGCGAGACGAATTGCAGATCCTGCAGGCTGGTGGAGATGACCGTCTCGGACAGGTCGCGCATGGCGCCGGCGAAGACGCTGCGCATGCCTTCCCCGGTCTCGCTGATCTGGCGCAACACGGATTTCAGCTTGACCATGTCGGCGCCGCCGCTGCTGGACATGACCTGGCCATTCCAGACGAGGCGGCGCAGGGAGAGATTGATGTGGCTGGCCCGATCACCGATCTCGCGCAACTCGTCGCAGAGCATGTCGGCCTGTTCACGCTCGC
This sequence comes from uncultured Thiobacillus sp., assembly GCA_964581195.1. Lineage (GTDB taxonomy): Bacteria > Pseudomonadota > Gammaproteobacteria > Burkholderiales > Thiobacillaceae > PFJX01. Next base: position 25,515 of record CAZONS010000006.1, read on the forward strand.
CCGTGGCGTCCGCCCGCGCCTCGGGCAGCTGCCGGCGGGGTTCGCGAAACGCGACGTCGACGGGCACCATGACGTGCCCCAGCCAGCCCAGCCCCATGTAGCCCTGGTAGCCGTGCGTGCGGCAGGTGCGCGCGATGTATTCGCGACCGCCGAATTCCATGATCCGGCTTTGACCGTCGGGCGAGACATGGAGACGCTTGCCGATGGCGACATGGTCCTCGTCGCTGCTGGCGATCACGCACCCCTCGGCGTCGAGCAGCAGCATCACCGAACGATCCTGCTTGCGGCGGAACGCCCGGAAAATGCCTTCCATCTCGTTGTCGAAGCGGAAGGAGAGACAGAGCACGCCGAGCGGATTGCCCGCCTCGTCATCGATGCGGCGGGAGTAGATCAGCGCGCGGGAGCGGGAGGCATGGAGGTCGGTCTTGCGAAAGGTCTCGACGTAATCCTCGGTCGTCAGGGTTTGCGCGATCAGCGGGTCGTTCGAGCGCGTCACCCGGTTGCCGGCTTCGAGATGGGCGCGGACTTCGCCATCCGGCGCCAGCACCAGGATCTCGTCGTACACGGAGTACTTGGCGATGTATTCGCGCAAGCGCCGTTCGATGGACTCGCGACTGACCCCGTCGCCGCGCAGGAAACGGCGAATGTCGGCGTCGGTGGCGAGAAAGCCGACATCGGCGGTGCGCTCGTAAAGGTTGCGGATGACGATGTCCACCACCACCTGGGCCTTGCCGGTGACTTCCCGCGCCACCTTGTTCAGGTTCTCCTTCGCCAGCGTTTGCACCAGACGCGTTTCGAGCTGGCCAAAGGCCTCGCGAGTGCCGGCCATCGAAGGGAGGATGGCCTTGGCCTCGGTCGGGCAGACCATCCGGGCGGTGGTTTCGATCAGGCGCCAGGTGAATTTCAATTCGCCGAGCTGCTTCTCACATCGCACCACGCTGCGCATGTGAGGAATCAGGTCTACCGCTTCTGTCATGGTCCGCTCCGGGGTCATCGAACAATGACCCCCTATCGGCACAGACCGGCCTGAACTTTAATTTAAGTTATTGTTTTTATTGCTCTTTTATGGTGCGAACGCACCGTATTCCGCACTGATTTGGCGCATTTCGGCACCCCGGCGTCGCGCGGGCGACGCTCATGCCTCATGGCCGACATCGGCGTCGCGGGTGGGGACGCAGCGGGCCGAGGCCAGGCCGGTTGGGCAGTTGCAGAAGCGATACTGGTTGCGCCCCGCCTCCTTCGCCGCGTACATGGCCATGTCCGCCTTCTTCATCAGGTCCCTGGCATCCTCGGCGCCGTCGTCGGGACGGATGGCGATGCCGATGCTGGTGGTGATGTGCAACTGGTGCTCGCCCACCTCGATGGGCCGGGCCAGGGACGCCAGGATCTTCTCGGCGACCAGGGCCGCATCGGAGGAAGCGTTGATTTCCGGGAGCAGCACGATGAATTCGTCGCCCCCCTGGCGGGAAACCGTGTCTCCAGCACGCACGCAACCGCCCAGGCGGGTGGCCACGACCTTCAACAATTCATCGCCGATGTCATGGCCCAACTGGTCATTGATGGCCTTGAAGCGGTCCAGGTCGATGAACATCACCGCCAGGGAACGCTGGAAACGCCGGGCCTGGGTGAGGGCATGATTGAAACGGTCCAGCAATAGCCTGCGATTGGGCAGATTGGTGAGACTGTCGTAGTAGGCCAGTTGATGGATGCGCTCCTGGTCGCGCTTGCGATCGGAGATATCCTCGACCTGGGCGATGAAGTTGAGCGGCGCGCCCTCGGTGTTGCGCAGCAGCGAGGCGGTCAGCTGCACCCAGACCGTCCTGCCATCCTTGTGCAGATAGCGTTTTTCCAACTGGTAGGTATCGATTTCGCCCGCCAGCACCCGCTCCATGTCGGCGCTGGATTTCGCCAGGTCATCCGGATGGGTGAAGTCGCGGAAGAACTTGTTCTCCAGCGCGCTCTTGTCGTGGCCGAGCAGCCGGCAAAGGGCGCGGTTGGCCATGAGGATGCGCCCATCCAGATCGGTGATCGACATGCCGATGGGCGCGTATTCCAGAGTGTCGCGGAAGCGCTTCTCGCTCTCCCGCAGGGCGGCTTCCGCGTGCTTGCGTTCGCTGATGTCGCGGGTGACGCTGAGCAGCGATACGACATCGCCCTCGGAATCGACCATCGGCACCGCCTTGGTCTCCAGCCAGCGGCGCACCCCCTTGAGGCTGTCGATCTCGAACTCGAGCTGGCCGGGATGTCCGTCGAACACGCGCGCGTTCATGGCGCGGTAGCGCTCCCGGTATTCCGGGGTGACCACATCGATGATCGGTGTGCCGATGACCTGCGCGGGGAAATCCGCATCGAGCATGTCCAGGCCGGCACGATTGATTTTCAGCAGCCTGCCTTCCGCGTCCAGTGTCTTCACGCATTCCGGCTCGTATTCGATGATGGTGCGCAGCTGCACCTCGCTTTCGATCAACTGCCGCTCGACCCGGCTGCGTTCCAGCGCGGACTCTGCCCAGCGCGCCAGCAACTGGACGAATTCCCGGTCCCCCTCGTCGAAATGGCGCGGAAAGGGCCGCGCGGAACTGAAGTTGACCGTGCCGTAGACCTCACCGTCCAGGCGGATCGGGGCGCCGATGTAGGCTTCCAGCTGAAACGTCCGGTAACAGGGATGGCCCACATGGGGTGACTTGCCCATATCCTCGATGGTCAGGACGCCATCCTGCGCGATCGTGATGCTGCAATAGGTCATCCCGAGCGGGAAGGTCTGCCCCTCCCGCAGGGTGTCCGGTGGCGAGACCTGGGAGACGATGTGGTAGGTGTCGTCCACGATATGACTGATGATGCCGAACTCAAGGCCCAGATGCGCGACCCCGACCGCGAGTGCCTGCCTGAACTGCTCGGCCAGCGACAGATGCGAGAGCGCCGTGATTTCCCCCAGCAGTCGCAGGCTGGTGCGCAACCGCTGTTCATAGGCCTCGATGCGCTTGCGCTCGGTGATGTCATGACCGATCACGACCAGACCACGCCGCCCGCCATTGGCGTGGAACAGGGGAATCTTGCTGACTTCGTAGGCGCGCATCTCACCGGTATCGGGGTCGGGCACCTGCTCCAGGGAGTCATAGCGGCGACCCAGTTCCCAGGCCATCTCGTCATCGCGCTGGCAGGTGTCGAAATACGCGGTCAGTTCGGGGTGGATGCGGCCCAGCTCCTGGTCGGTCCTGCCCTCCCAGTCCTGGTCCGAGAGGCGGAACAGACGCAACCCCGCCGAGTTGACGATACGCCAGCGACCCTCGCCATCCTTGAAGAAGATCGCATCGGGAAGGGCCTCGATGAGCGTGACCAGGCGTTCTGCCAATTCATCGGTGGTATTGAAATGTGACATGCGCGCATTTTACCGCCACCGTCGTGCTCAAGCACCGACCGCGCGCCACGCCGGGCCGCGGGCGACAACAGAAAAAAACGCCGGCACAGACGGCCGGCGTTTTTCAGGGCGCGACCGAAGTCGCCTCGGGGGGTACTTACTTGTCCTTCACTTCCTCGAACTCGGCGTCGACCACGTCGTCGTCCTTCTTGCCGCCCGCCGCGTCGGCGCCGGGCTGTCCACCCGCCGCGCCCTGCTCCTTGGCGTACATCTGCTCGGCCAGTTTGTGGCTGGCTTCGGCAAGCACCTGGGTCTTGGCTTCGATCTCGTCCTTGTCGCCGGACTTGATGGCGGCTTCGGCCTCGGTGATGGCGGCTTCGATCTTGCCCTTCTCTTCGTCGCTGACCTTGTCGCCGTAGTCCTTCAGCGCCTTCTTCACCGAATGCACCATGCTGTCGGCCTGGTTGCGCGCGGTAGCCAGTTCGAAGGCCTTGTGGTCCTCGGCGGCATTGGCCTCGGCGTCGGACACCATCTTCTTGATCTCGTCCTCGGAGAGGCCGGAGTTCGCCTTGATGGTGATCTTGGCTTCCTTGCCGGTGCCCTTGTCCTTGGCGGAGACGTGCAGGATGCCGTTGGCGTCGATGTCGAAGGTGACCTCGATCTGCGGCATGCCGCGCGGCGCCGGCGGGATGTCGGTGAGGTTGAACTGGCCCAGGCTCTTGTTG
>CAZONS010000007.1:0-29259 GCA_964581195.1 uncultured Thiobacillus sp.
CTGGAAGAACTGATCCACCCGGCGCCGGAACCCGAGTCGGAAGACGAGCAGAAGGTGAAGCCGCACCTGATCCGCTTCACCGACGTGCACGACAACGTGGAGTGACGGCGATGCTCTGGTCCGATCTCACCTGGTCCGAAATCCCCGCCGTGCTGGCGAAGTGCGGCCACGCCGCGCTCCTGCCGGTGGGCGCCACCGAGCAGCATGGCCCGCACCTGGGCACCGGCGTCGACTTCGTCATCGCCGAGCGGCTCTGCGCCGCCGTCGCCGCCCAGACCGGCGTGCCCATGCTGCCGACCCTGCCCTACGGCTGCTCCCTCGGCCACAGCCAACGCTGGCCCGGCACCCTCGCGCTGCAGCCGATCACCCTGATCGAACTGGTCAAGCAGATCGGCGACTGGGCTTATCACAGCGGCATCCGCCGCCTGTTCATCGTCAACGCCCACGTCACCAACGCAGCACCCTTGCGCTGTGCCCTGGAGATGCTGCGCGCCGAACACGACGACCTGATGGTCGCCGTCATCAACACCGCCACCATCAGCGAACGGGTGCGGGAATTCCACTTCCATGACGCCGCCGACTGGCACGCCAACGACGCCGAGACCTCGATCATGCTGGCCATCGCCCCGGAAGGCGCGCGGCCGGACAAGCTTCCTGAAGCCGACGACCCGGACCGTACCTGCGGCTGCGTCTTCGCCCACCCGGTCAACCGCACCAGCAAGAACGGCGTCACCGGAGCGCCCAGCCTGGCCACGGTGGAGAAGGGCCGGGTCTGGTTCGACTGGCTGGTGAGCGACCTCGCCGAGCGGGTCACCCAAGGCTGCGCCGAGCAGCCGCCGCTGCCGCATTCATATTTCGAAGGGGCCATCCCATGATGACCACCGGGCAATCCCACGTAGGGCGGAAAAGCGGCTTTATCGCGCCTTCCGCCAGGAAGTGTCGGAAGGCGCCGGCATGAGGACGCCGGCTTTTCCGACCTACGGCCAATGCGGCTACCTCATTTTGTCGGAAGGCACCGGCACGAAGACGCCGGCTTTTCCGACCTACGGCCAATGCGGCTACCTCATTTTGTCGGAAGGCGCCGGCATGAGGACGCCGGCTTTTCCGACCTACTAATACGGCAACCTCACGCAATCCAAGGAACCCCCATGACCACCGCCACACTCGACAAACCCGCCCATCCCGCCGAGGCCACCGCCCAATTGCAGCGCGAGCTGATGGACAAGGGCGTGAAGTACTGCATCGGCGCCTACGTCGACATCCACGGCATACCCAAGGCCAAGGTGGTGCCCATCGCCCACCTGGCCCACATGGCCAAGGGCTCCGAGCGCTATACCGGCTATGCCCTGGACGGCCTCGGCCAGGCGCCCAACGACGACGAGTTGACCTCGGTGCCCGACCTCGACCGCGCCATCCAGCTGCCCTGGGAACCGAAGATCGCCTGGATTCCGGCCGACAACCACTTCCAGGGCAAGCCCTACGCCCTCAACACCCGGGTCGCCCTGAAGAACCAGCTGGCCGAGGCGGCCAAGCTGGGCTACGGCATGAACCTGGGCATCGAGTGCGAGATCTTCCTGCTCAGGCAGAACGAGGACGGCAGCCTGTCGGTGCCGGTCGCCGACGACAAGCTGACCAAGCCCTGCTACGACGTGCGCGGCTTCGTCGACAACTTCTCCTGGCTGGACAAGGTGGCCACCTCGATCAACGACCTGGGCTGGGACCTGTACTCGTTCGACCACGAGGACGCCAACGGCCAGTTCGAGTTCGACTTCAACTACGCCGACGCCCTGACCACCTGCGACCGCCTGACCTTCTTCCGCTTCATGGCCAAGCACTACGCCAAGGAGGAAGGCCTGCTCGCCACCATGATGCCGAAGCCCTTCGCCGACAAGACCGGCAACGGCGCCCATTTCAACATGTCCATCTACGACCTGGAGACGGGCGGCAACCTGTTCGCCTGCGCCCCCGAGGACGACCCCCATGGCATCGGCCTGACCCCCCTCGGCTACAGCTTCGTCGCCGGCATCCTCAAGCACGGCCGCGCCCTGTGCGCGGTGTTCGCGCCGACGGTGAACAGCTACAAGCGCCTGGTCCGCCGGGGCGCCATGAGCTACTTCTCCTGGGCGCCGGTGTTCAACTCCTGGGGTTCCAACAACCGCACCAACTCGGTCCGCATCCCGGCCGGCGGCGGCCGCTGCGAATCGCGCAACGCCGACGGCGCGGTGAATCCGTATCTCGCCGCCACCCTGGTCCTGGCCGCCGGCCTGGAAGGTATCCGCGAGGGCCTCGATCCGGGCAACCCGAACGAGGACAACCTGTACGCCATCGGCGACGACGAGCGGCGCGCGCGCGGCATCGAGTTCCTGCCCCAGACCCTGCAGGAGGCGGTCGCCGCCTTCGCCGCCGACCCGCTGGTCGAGGCCACTTTGGGCCGCGAACTGCGCGACGAGTTCGTGCGCTACAAGACCGAGGAGTGGGAGGCCTACCACCTGTCGGTGAGCAAGTGGGAAGTCGAGCGCTACTCCTACATGTTCTGACCGAGACCGCCGGAGCCACCATGTCCACCCCCGTCAGCCGCATCAGCATCTCGCTGCCGCCTGAACTGCTCGATGAACTCGATCGCATGGTCGAGAGCCGGGGCTACGTCAGCCGCTCCCAGGCCATCGGCGAGATGGTCCACTACCAGCTTGCCGAACATAAGCGCAGTCTCGGCAACGAGGTCATGGCCGGCACCCTGACCCTGCTCTACAACCGCGCCACCCGCGGCCTGCAGGGTCGGCTGGCGGACATCCAGTACCAGCACCTCGCCGAGGTGATCAGCTCGCTGCACGTCCACCTGACCGAGGACCAGATGCTGGAGGTGCTGCTGGTGCAGGGACCGGCCAACACGCTGCAAGCCATCAGCAACGAGATGCTGGCGCAGCGCGGCGTCATCACCGGCCACCTGCAACTCCTGGCGGCGGTCATCCCGCCCCTGCACGCTCCCGCGAAGGACTGACCATGGAACATCCCGAACTCCTCCACGACACCCCGCCAGCCTCGGCCCCGGTCGACGCCCTGGAGCACTGGCGCGCCTTCGCGCCCGACCTCGACCCGGCCAAGGTGCTGTTCTCCGAACGGGTGCCCGGCGGCGGCCACTGGTCGTATCGGCTGCCGCGCGGCACCACCCTGCGCATCACCGCCCTGGATGCCGGCGCCAACCTGTCGGTGGTGCTCTACTCGGCCCAGGAGAAGCTGGAACGCTACAACATGCCCGACTCGCTCAAGGCCCAGCACACCGCCCACTACACCAAGGGCCACGTCCTGATGAGCGACATGGGCCGGGCCATGGCCTCGATCACCGCCGACAGCCTGGGCTGGCACGACCCGCTCGGCCTCCTGCTCGACAACCGCCTGATGCGGGAGAAGTACGGCGAGCACGGCTACCAGCAATATCGCAACGGCATGTACCGTTCGGGGCGCGACGGTCTCCTGATCGAGATCGGCAAGTACGGCCTGGCCAAGCGCGACCTGGTGGCGCCGGTGAATTTCTTCAGCAAGGTGACCGTGGATGAAGAGGGCCGCTTCAACTACGTGCCCGGCCACGCCAAGGCCGGCGACCATGTCGACCTGCGCCTGGACATGGACGTGATCGTCGCCTACTCGGCGGCGCCGCACCCGCTCGATCCGCGCCCGGACTACGCCCCCGGCAAGATCGGCCTGGCGGTCTGGCGCTCCGGCCCGGCCCCGGCGGACGACTACTGTCGCGGATTCCGCCCCGAGAACGCGCGGGCCCTGCACAACAGCGACATGCTTTATCTGATCTGACAGGACATGACCGCCCCAACCACAGTGCGTAGCCCGGATGAAGCGATAGCGGAATCCGGGGAACTCGCGATTCCCGGATTCCACCGCGTTGCATCCGAGCTACGCCCAGGAGAACTACCATGACCGCCATCCGCATCCAGGAAAGCCTCCTCGACCCGGCTAGCGCCGTGCTCGACCACACCGTGCCCGCCGGCGAGCCCTACCTGCTCGCAATCGACAAGGGTCAGACCCTGCGCATCGTCGACTGTGAGGGCAACCAGGCCGTCGACGTGATCTTCTACAACCGCGACGAGGTCGCCGAACACTACAGCGCCACCGAGACCATCCTGCGCCAGTCCGGCATCTACCTGACCACCGGCTCCGTGCTCTACAGCGATGACGGCAACGCCATGCTGACCCTCGTCGCCGACACCTGCGGTCGCCACGACACCCTGGGCGGCGCCTGCGCGGCCGAGAGCAACACGGTGCGCTATGCACTGCAGAAGAAGTTCATGCACAGTTGCCGCGACAACTACCTGACCGCCCTGCAGCACGCCGACATCGGCCTGGGCAAGCGCGACCTGGTGCCCAACATCAACTTCTTCATGAACGTGCCGGTCACCGAGTCGGGCGACCTGACCTTCGCCGACGGCGTCTCCGCGCCGGGAAAGTACGTCGAACTGCGCGCCGAGATGAACCTGTGGATGCTGGTCTCCAACTGCCCGCAGTTGAACAACCCGTGCAACGCCTACAATCCGACACCGGCGCGGTTCCTGGTCTGGGATGCGCGATGAGCGCGCGGGTATTTCCCCCTACGGGAAAGCCGTCGCCTTCCGCGCTCCCCCCTTTGCAAAAGGGGGGCTGGGGGGGATTTCTCCGATCTTGGCGAGCGGTGAGCCCTTGCAAAATCCCCATCGATCCCCCTTTGCAAAAGGGGGAGGAACGCCCCGGCGGGACGGCCCGCCGAGCATGAACGACTAGCGGGACGACCCGGCAAAGGAACGAGATGTTCAAGAAAGTCCTGATCGCCAACCGTGGCGCCATCGCCTGCCGCATCCAGCGCAGCCTGAAGAAGCTGGGCGTCGCCAGCGTCGCCGTCCATTCCGAGGCCGACGCCGGCGCCCGCCACGTGCTCGACGCCGACGAGGCCTACCTGCTCGGCCCGGCCCCGGCCGCCGAGAGCTACCTGCGCGCCGACAAGATCCTCGAAATCGCCAAACAAACCGGCGCCCAGGCCATCCACCCCGGCTACGGCTTCCTGTCGGAAAACCCCGACTTCGCCGACGCCTGCGCCGCCGCCGGCATCGAATTCATCGGCCCCACCGGCGACCAGATGCGCGCCTTCGGCTTGAAGCACACGGCACGCGAACTGGCCCAGCAGAACGGCGTGCCGCTCCTGCCCGGCTCCGGCCTGCTCAATGATGTCGGCCACGCCCAGGCGGAAGCGCGCCGGATCGGCTACCCGGTCATGCTCAAGAGCACCGCCGGCGGCGGCGGCATCGGCATGCGCCTGATCTGGAGCGAGGACCAGCTCGCCGAGGCCTACGCCTCCGTCGACCGCCTGGCCCGCGCCAACTTCAAGGAGGCAGGCATCTACCTGGAGAAGTACGTCGAGAAGGCGCGCCACATCGAGGTGCAGATCTTCGGCGACGGCCAGGGCAAGGTGGTCGCCCTGGGCGAGCGCGACTGCTCGGTGCAACGGCGTAACCAGAAGGTCGTGGAAGAGACCCCGGCCCCCGGCCTCACCGACCAACAACGCGCCAACCTGCTGGCCACCGCCGTGCGCCTGGGCCAGGCGGTGAACTACCGCTCGGCCGGCACGGTGGAATTCGTCTACGACGCTGCCACCGGCGAGTTCTACTTCCTCGAAGTGAACACCCGCCTGCAGGTCGAGCATGGCGTCACCGAGGAGGTGACCGGCGTCGACCTGGTGGAATGGATGATCCGCCAGGCCAGCCGCGAGTTGGCCCCGCTCGACAGCTTCACCATCGCGCCCAAGGGTGCGGCCATCCAGGTCCGCCTCTATGCCGAGGACCCGAACAAGAACTTCCAGCCCAGCGCCGGCCTGCTCACCGCCGCCCGCTTCCCGGCCGACCTTCGGGTCGACGCCTGGGTCCAGGACGGCACCGTGGTGCCGCCCAACTACGACCCCATGCTGGCCAAGCTGATCGCCTACGGGCCGGATCGGGAGTCGGCCCGCACCAAGCTGATTGCCGCGCTGGAGGCCAGCGAAGTCGCCGGCATCGAAACCAACCGGGCTTATCTGGCCCAAATCCTGGCCTATCCCGACTTCGTCGCCGGCCGCCAGATCACCCGCATGCTGGAAGGCTTCCACTACCGCCCCGCCAGCATCGACGTGCTGGAGCCGGGCGTGCAGTCCAGCCTGCAGGACTGGCCCGGCCGCACCGGCTACTGGGACGTCGGCGTGCCGCCCTCGGGGCCCATGGACGCCCTGTCCATGCGCCTGGCCAACCGCCTGGTCGGCAATCCGGAAGGCACGGCCGCGCTGGAGCTGACCGCCGCCGGCCCGACCCTCAAGTTCAACTGCGACAGCGTCATTGCCCTGGGCGGCGCAACCATGACCGCGAAGCTGGACGGCGAGGCCATCGAAAACTGGCGCGCCTACCCGATCAGGGCCGGCTCGGTGCTGCAACTGGGCCGCATCGAGGGCGTCGGCCTGCGCGCCTATCTTGCCGTGGCCGGCGGCTTCCAGGCGCCTGACTACCTGGGCAGCAAATCGACCTTCACCCTGGGCCAGTTCGGCGGCCACGGCGGCCGGACGCTCAGGGTCGGCGACGTGCTGCACGTCCACGCCGTTGCCGACGCCGTATCCGCCGCCCTGCCGCCGGCCCAGCAGCCGCCGCTGACCCACGAATGGCAGATCGGCGTCCTCTACGGCCCCCACGGCGCGCCCGACTTCTTCACCGACCACGATATCGACAGCTTCTTCGCCACCGCCTGGGAGGTGCACTACAACTCCTCCCGCACCGGCGTCCGCCTGATCGGCCCGAAGCCGCAATGGGCGCGCCGCGACGGCGGCGAGGCCGGCCTGCACCCGTCCAACATCCACGACAACGCCTACGCCATCGGCGCCATCGACTTCACTGGCGACATGCCCGTGATCCTGGGTCCGGACGGCCCGTCCCTGGGCGGCTTCGTCTGCCCGGCCACCATCGTCCAGGCCGAGCTGTGGAAGATGGGCCAGCTGAAGCCGGGCGACACGGTGCGCTTCAAGCGCCTGACCCGCGAGCAGGCTAACGCGATGCAGCGCGAGCAGGACGCGGCCATCGCCGGCCTCGACCGGCCCGCCCACGCCACCCTGCCGGCCGAGCATGCAACCCTCGCCACCCCGGTCCTCCGCCACCTCGCCACCGAGGGCGAGAAGCCCGACCTGGTCATCCGCCAGTCCGGCGACGCCAATATCCTGATCGAGCTCGGCCCCCTGGTCTTGGACATGGAACTGCGCTTCCGCATCCAGGCCCTGATGGAGGCGGTGAAGGCCGCCGCGGAGACTGGACACTTGGCGGGCATCCTCGACCTGACCCCCGGCATCCGCTCCCTGCAGGTCCACTTCGACCCCCGTGTCGCCGACCAGGACACCCTGATCGAGGCCGTGGTCGCGCTGGAAGTCGGTCTGCCGCCCCTGGACGACATGGAGGTGCCCTCGCGCATCGTCCACCTGCCCCTGTCCTGGGACGACCCGGCGACCAAGCTCGCCATCGAGAAGTACATGCAGTCGGTGCGCCCGGACGCGCCCTGGTGCCCGAGCAACATCGAGTTCATCCGCCGCATCAACGGCCTGGACAGCATCGAGGACGTCTACAAGGTGGTGTTCGAGGCCAGCTACGTGGTCATGGGCCTGGGCGACGTCTACCTGGGCGCGCCGGTGGCCACGCCGCTCGACCCGCGCCACCGCCTGGTCACCACCAAGTACAACCCGGCCCGGACCTGGACCCCGGAAAACGCGGTCGGCATCGGCGGCGCCTACATGTGCGTGTACGGCATGGAAGGCCCCGGCGGCTACCAGTTCGTCGGCCGCACGGTGCAGATGTGGAACCGTCACCGGGTCACCGCCGACTTCACCCAGCCCTGGCTGCTGCGCTTCTTCGACCAGATCCGCTTCTACCCGGTCGGCGAGGCGGAACTGCTCAAGCTGCGGGAAGACTTCGTCAGCGGCCGTTTCAAGCTCAAGATCGAGCCGACACGGTTCCGCCTGCGCGACTACCGCCAGTTCCTGGCCGACAACGCCGACTCGATCACCGCCTTCAAGACCGGCCAGCAGGCCGCCTTCGACGCCGAGCGCGAGCGCTGGAAGGCCGCCGGCCAGGATGTCGTCGCCAGCGACGTGCTGGTCGCCGAGGCCGGTCCGGACAGCGAACTGGACCTGCCCGAGAACGCCCGCCCGGTGGCCAGCCACGTCGCCGGCTCGGTCTGGAAGGTCGAGGCCCAGGTCGGCGACACGGTCAAGGCCGGCCAGGCCCTGGTCATCGTCGAGTCGATGAAGATGGAGTTCGCCCTGGTCGCGCCCTGCGACGGCAAGCTGACCCACCTGTTCTGCAAGGAAGGCGGCGCCGTGTCGGCCGGGCAGGACTTGCTGGTGATCGAGGAGGCGGCCACATCATGATCAGCTTCGACATCGCTTCTCTCCAGGCCGCCTACGCCACCGGCACCCTGACCCCCACGGCCCTGGCCGAAGAGATCATCCGCCGCACCGCCGACGACCCCAACCGGGTCTGGATCGCCCGCCTGTCCGACGACGCCATCTTCGCCTACGCCAAGGTCCTGGAAGGCAAGGACCCGGCCACGCTCCCCCTCTACGGCATCCCCTTCACCATCAAGGACAACATCGAACTGGCCGGCGTGCCCACCACCGCCGGCTGCCGCGAATACGCCTACACGCCGGACAAGCACGCCCACGTCGTCCAACGCCTGATCGACGCCGGCGCGATCCCTATCGGCAAGACCAACCTGGACCAGTTCGCCACCGGCCTCAACGGCACCCGTTCGCCCTACGGCGCCTGCCGCAACGCCTTCAACCCGGAATACATCTCCGGCGGTTCCAGTTCCGGCTCGGCGGTGGCCGTGGCGCTGGGCTATTGCAGCTTCGCCCTCGGCACCGACACCGCCGGCTCGGGCCGGGTACCGGCCGCGTTCAACAACCTCGTCGGCCACAAACCCAGCCTGGGCTGGCTGTCCGCCACCGGACTGGTGCCGGCCTGCCGCTCGCTGGACACGATCTCGGTATTCGCCCTCACCGCCGAGGACGCCGAAGCGGTCATGGTCGCCGCCGCCGGCTACGACGAGGCCGACGCCTTCTCCCGCAAGGTCGAGGGCCACGGCTTCGACTTCGGCAACGCGGCGCACTTCCGGGTCGGCATACCCAAGGCCGAACAACTCGCCTTCTTCGGCAACCGCGAAGCCGAACGCCTGTACCGGGAAGCCGTCGAGCGCATCGCCAGCCTGGGCGGCGAGTGCGTCGAGTTCGACCTGCAACCTTTCCTCGACACCGCCAAGCTGCTCTACGAAGGCCCCTGGGTGGCCGAACGCTACGCCGCCATCCGCGATTTCTTCGACGCCAACCCGGACGCGCCGCTGCCGGTGATCCGCGCCATCGTCGGCGGCTCGAAACGCTGGTCGGCGGCCGACGCCTACGACTACGGCTACCGGCTCAAGGCCGGCAAACGCCAGTGCGACAACCTCCTGGCCACAGTGGACTGCGTGCTCATGCCCACCGCCGGCACGATCTACACCGTCGCCGAACTGGAAGCCGACCCGATCCGGCTCAACTCCAATCTCGGCTACTACACCAACTTCATGAACCTGCTCGATTACGCCGCCACGGCGGTCCCGGCGGGTTTCCAAAAAGACGGCCTGCCCTTCGGCGTCACCCTGTTCGCCCAACGCGACCAGGACGGCCCGCTGCTGCGCCTCGCCGCCCGGATGCAGCGCGCGGCGGTCGACCGGGCCGGCGCCACCGGCTTGCCCCTGCCCGCGACCTGGTCGCCGCCCCGGTTGCCCAGCGGCCAGGTCCGGGTCGCAGTCTGCGGCGCCCACCTCTCCGACCTGCCCCTCAACGGCCAGCTCACCTCGCGCCACGCCCGCCTGGTCGCGGCGGTCAAGTCGGCCCCGGAATACAAGTTCTACGCCCTGCCCGGCGGCCCGCCCCACCGGCCCGGCATGGTCCGCGTGCATGAAGGCGGCGGCGCCATCGAGATGGAAATATGGGAACTGCCGGCGCGCGAATTCGGCGCCTTCGTCGCCGGCATCCCGGCCCCCCTCGGCATCGGCATGGTCAAGCTGGCCGACGGCGGCTGGGTCCAGGGCTTCGTCTGCGAAGCGGCAGCGGTGACCGGCGCGGAGGACATCACCGCGTGGGGGGGCTGGCGGGCTTATCTTACGGGGCGGTGAATCTTCGGCCCTCCGAACGCCAGCAGAGAAGTCTTTCATGGCTGCCGCAAAGTTGGCCGCGGGGAAAGCTGTAGGGTGGGCAAAGCGGAGCGTGCCCACCAGCCATACCTATCCGCGTGGGCAGATAAAACCTACCCACCCTACGCTTGCCGAATTGGATTGTCATGTTGGACCGAACTGGATCGTCTCGGCCCAAAGAATCTCAGGAACGCGAAGTAGAGTAGAGGTTGTACAACATCAATTGGACGGTAATATTGCGTCCGTCGTCCCCCGGCGCCCTGAATGTCATCCGCCATTCGCCTGGCTCCGGTTGCACTACTTCTCCGCAGAACAGCTCAGCACACTCGCGCAAGGCTGCGGGTGCCTTCTCGATGATTTCGCTGAATCCGCTTCTGTCCTTGTTGAAGACCACCAACGCGGTCTTGCAGTCGCGCCAAGTTAAATAGCTCAGCAATTGCTGCAATCCAGCAGCCAATTCTTTGGCGCCACGCCATATCTTGCATTCACCGACGAACGCCGCACGATTGTCCTGCTCGATGCAGATGTCGGTCTTCCCCCTGGCGCGGAACGTCTCGCCAGTCGCTTGGCCTTGGAAATGCGTATTCAAATTACCAAGGATGACGTCGCGGAGTTCCTCCTCATCGAACTTGGCAAAGGTTGCCGGTGCCTTCTCAAAGGTGCGTCCTTGGGCTCGGATGGCCGACAGTATGTTCCCGTAAGCACTGTCAGTAATTGCAAAACCGCTTGATTGCTTGGCATCGGCAACAGGAGGCAGTTCTCGGACCACTTTTTTCGCAACGGGAATAGGCGTGAGTGATGGCATACCCGGCTTCGAAGCCACGGGTATGTCGAGGGCTTTGGCCAAGGCGTGTACGCCTCCGAGACTCGAACGGCGGTTGGCCACCGCTGTCTGTAGCAGCTGCTGCAGTTCGCGCTCGAATTGCGCGAACTGCCCACGCTGATTTTGGGCCGTTTGGATCGTGAAATTAACAGCAGAGTCGACAGTTTGCTGAATACCTTCCGCGGTCGCGTCATGCTGGCTAAAGCTGAATTGGTACGTGAGCCATCCGATACCGTCTGCTCCCGGTTTGGTAATTTCGGCGTACACAGCCTGTAAGGACATGCTATTGGGACGGTAGTAGAAAAGGTCTGGCTCACCGCTGAATGGCATCCGCATAGTCACAGCAATACCGGGCACTTTGATACTCCCGCCATGCCGAATGTCATACCTGAAGCTATCTCGGGTCTCGAATTCGCATTCGTGCAAAGCCTTTTCGAGGCGATCAGGGTATAGGGTCAGGGGCACGATGGAGAAGCAATCGAAAAAATGGGCAATCAATTGTTCGTCGGTACTTGACTGCATCTGTGACGACGACACTTCAGCGACGGCTTTGGCGGCTTCACGCTTCTGGTGATCGAGGACGCTGAATAGGTCGCCTTTCGAAAACAGGGGGCTTTCTTGACGGCGCATGAAAAATTATTCCCTGGTTGAGGTTGGTATAGATGACTCAATTTTAAGGAGGGTAATTGGGGACGCACCACGGTTTCGTCAAACCACCACCGATTCGCCCCCCGCCCGACGCTTCCTCGGCTTCTTGGCCGCACTGCCGCTACCCGCGTGAAACTTCAGTCCCAGTGCCTTCTCCACCTTCATGATGGTGGCGAATTCGGGGTTGCCGTCCGGGGATAGCGCCCGGTAGAGACCTTCACGCGCCAGGCCGGTGTCTTTTGCCAGTTGCGACATTCCCCGCGCCCGCGCGATGTCGCCGAGCGCCGCGCGGATCAGGGTGCCGTCACCGGGGTCTTCCTCCACGCAGGCCTCGAAATAGAGGGTCATGTCTGCCTCGGTTTCGAGGTAGTCGGCGGCGTCCCAGCGAGAAAACTTTTCTGCCATGTCCTACTCCTTCCAGTCCTTTGCGATCTTGATCGCGCGCACGATGTCCGCGTCCTGTGTGCGCTTGTCGCCGCCGGCCAGCAGCACGATGACCACCGGCCCTCGGCGCATGAGACACCCGGTAACCGGGTCCATGATCGACTCTCAACTCGGAGATTGCTTTCGGTTCAGTGTTTGGATGTCGGCAGTTTGCCGGAGCGTTGGACGAGTTTCTTTTCCTCGGTCTTGACCCGGCGTTCGAGCTTCTTGATGTCTTCTTCCGGCGGCAACTGCTCCGGCTTGATGCCCCGCTGGTCGAGCATGGCGCGCACGCTCTGGTTGTTCTGCACATGCTCGCGGGTGATGGCATGTTCTCCCTGCAAGTCGTCCTGGCTGACGTTGTGGTTGGTCATTTCGGTGGCCAGGTTCTTGGCGGCAATGGTCAGGGTGGGCAGGAAGTCGGCCAGGGGGCGCGTCTGGGTGATGCCGTAACGGTCTTTCATGGCCTGGGTGGTATGGCCGCCGAACAGCGCCGCATCGCCCTTGGAGCGGATGCGGCCGAAGCCGGCATCGTCGACGCCGCGCTCGTAGATGTTCTGGGACAGGGCCTTTTCCGATTCACGAAGCCGTTCGCGGGTGTCCAGCCGGTTTTGCAGGCGCATGCGGTCTTCGATCAGTTCCTGCTTGCGCGTCTGGATGGCGAAATAGCTTTGGGCGAAGGCGATGGGTTCCTTGCGGGGGTCGCCGTTCTGGGCGAGGAGGTAGCAGGCGTAGCGGGTGAGCATGAAGTCATCGATTGCTCGTTCCGCGCCACTGCCGAGCCGGACCATTTTCGTGACGCCACGAAAATGGTCTTCCGACGCGTAACCGGTTGTTTCGCACGACTCGATGGCCCGCTTGATGGCGGTCTGGAAGTTTTCCCAACGGGCGTAGCCCAGGGGTTCCATCAGGTCGCGGGCGAACCAGAACTCGACGCCTTCTTCGGGGACCGTTTGGCTCAACGCGTCGAACCGGTCCTTCATCAATTGAATGTCTTTGGATTGCATGGCGTTCCCTGGTTTTTGAGTTATGCGGCAAGCCGTTCGGCGAGTTGCAGAATTTCGTTGATCTCGGCGGGGCTGAACACGCCGCGAATCCCTTGCGGGTGGATGGCCGTGAACGGCGCGTTGATCAGGTCTTTCTTTTCCACCCTCCCTCGCTCAATGATGAAATTCCTCAACAGATTGAGGAATTCCTGTTGGCGGCTGGAAAGGGTGGTGTGGGTACGGATGAACATGGTAAATGAATAACTTACGAACCAATAGATTGATGCGTGAAGCCTGCCCCGCGCCATCCGCTTGGCGGCCCCAGCCGTATCTGCCAGACTCCCCTGATGAAACTCACTGACCTCGGTCTGGATCGCGGCTTGGCGGACAAAGCCGGCGGATTGTGTGGACCCGATTTGTCCATAGCCAGGGTCACCGCGGTCGACCGGGGCCGCTACCTGATCCGGGGCGAGGACGGCGAGGTGCCGGCCGAACTGACCGGACGGTTCCTCCACCTCGCCGAGTCCTCCGCCGAACTGCCCTGCGTGGGCGACTGGGTGTGCGCGCACTACCGCGATGGTGGCGCGCGGGCCAGCATCCACCAGGTGCTGCCGCGCCGCTCCTTCCTCCGGCGCAAGGCGGCCGGCCGCGAGGTGGAATTCCAGATGATCGCGGCCAACATCGACGTGGCGTTCGTCGTGCAGGCCTGCCACTTCGATTTCAATCCCCGCCGGCTGGAGCGCTATCTGGTGATGGTCCGGGATGGTCATATCGAGCCCGTGGTGCTGCTGACCAAGACCGACCTGGTCGACCCGGAGGAACTGGATCGGTTGATCGACCGCATCCGGCGCCTGGGGGTGGCGGCGCGGATCGTCCGCGTCAGCAACGTGACCGGCGACGGCGTCGATGAGGTGCGCGCGCTCATGGCCCCCGGCAAGACCTATTGCCTGCTCGGTTCGTCGGGCGTGGGCAAGACCACGCTGATCAACCGCCTGCTCGGCGCTGAAACGCTCGAAACCGGGGCGCTGGAAACCGGCGCGGTCAGCCATACCGGCGAGGGCCGTCACACGACCACGCGGCGCCAGTTGATCGTGCTGGAGCAGGGCGGGCTGATGATCGACATGCCCGGCATGCGGGAACTGGGCATGCTGGGTGCCGGCGAGGGCATCGAGGAGACCTTTGCCGACATCGGCGCGCTGGCGCGGGGCTGCCGCTATCCCGACTGCCGGCATGACCGCGAGCCGGGCTGCGCGGTGCGCGCCGCCATCGAGCGGCACGAGCTGAGCGAGGAGCAGCTGCAAAGCTACCTGAAGCTGCGCAAGGAATCCGACTTCCATGATCAGTCCCACCTCGACCGGCGCAAGAAGGACAAGGCATTCGGCCGCTTCATGCACAACTACAAGAAACACAAGGACGGACCGGGCCGGGACTAGCAGCCTGTCGGAGTGCGCCGTGCAAAGGCGCTGTTTTCCAGCGGGCGCGAACCCCGCCCGGCCCCTTTCGCTCCGGCCGGAAGCAACTGGAGCCGTCGTGGAGGCAACGAAGCGGCTGAAGCCTCTGGTGAAGAAGGTTCTGTAAGGAACTTGGCGAACGTGCAGGCCGTAACGTGAGTGAACGCTGAGCAGGCCTCGACATAGCTGATGCGGATGCCGACCCGACTCTGACACGGGGAAGGCTGCCACTGCGAGGGAAGTGAGCGAAACGCGCACCGAGCAGATCCGCCGGGGTAGTGGCGACGGCATGTATGGAAGAGGAAGACAGATGCAACACGGGAAACCCCGTGGCGTGGTCAAGCGCAAGATCAACCGGAATCCAGCGAGGGCCAGGCCGGGCGCAACGGGATGGCGGGCGTTGACGGGGAACGATTCGAAGGCATCGAAGCGTATGGAGAAGAGCGCTGGCTCGGGGAATTGGCGGAACGGCTGAGGAAGAAAGGCTACCTCGCGGTGCGCGGTCAAACGGGTCTGGATACCGAAGCCGAACGGCAACGTTACCGCGCCACTTCTCGACGCTACCTTTGGAATCGTCGGCCGGCCCCGCCAGATGGATTGACGCGTGGCACTTGCATGCTCAGGATGCGGCGGCAGCCAGTCATAACGATCTGGTGATCGAGGGTCGGGAACATGTACAACGACACACGCCGCCGTTGGTTGAAATTCGGGCTCGTTTTCCCGTTCGCCGCCTGGCTGACGTCGACAGCCGACGCACAATCGCCGGTATCGGCCGCGACGCTCAAGTCGGGCTACGCCGCGCGCCTGAAGCGCATCCTCGCCGACGGCAAGCTGCCTTATGTCGATATCGAAAGCTCATGCAATCCCTCCAAGGTCGACATCGCCTTCGTTGCCGGGAGCATGGATGCGTTGAACATCGGTCTGATGGCGCTGTCGGCCGACCCGACCAAGGGTCAGTTCGCCAAGGGTGTCCGTTTTGACAACTTGTCGGAACGATTGCTCGCCGCTTTTCCGGATCGTTTCATACCGGTTGGCAATGGCGGCCAACCGCCATTCATCACCGAGACGCCGGACGCGTTCCTTGCCGCCCAGGAAGCCGCCGCCGCGAAGGGCCCGATGTTCCTGCTCGGCGAGTACGAGATGCGGCATTACCCTTCACCACGGCAGGCGAAGCGCGGGAGTCTGGATCGCGATGTCGATATCCCGATCGACGGCCCGGTCGGACACCGGGTGTTCGCCCTGAGCGAGAAGCTCGGCCTGCCTTTCCAGTTGCACTACGAAATCGAAGACCGGCTGCTGCCGCCCCTGGAGCGGATGTTGGATCAGTACCCCAGGGCCAGGGTCATCTGGTGCCATGTGGGTCAGGTGCGCTACATCGAACGGGCATCGAGATACTCGCCCGCGTATCTGGAGGGGCTGATCAAGCGCTTTCCCAACCTGTGGTTCGACACGGCGTTCGCCGATGCCATGTCTGTCTACCCCATGAGCAATCAGCGTCATGCCCGGGTGTGGGGCACCTTCGGCGCCCTCAGGGATGACTGGTTGGACATCCTGGTGGCCTACCCGGAACGTTTTCTGTCCGCGCTGGATTTGGGCGGCGACCGCATCGAGCAGATCGCGGACCACGACCGCAAGCACCGCGACTTCCTGCGCCGGTTGCCTCAGGAGACCCAACATCGGATTGCCTACCGGACTGCGTGGTCCCTGCTGTTCGGAGAGGAATTCGCCTGACAGGCCCAGTCAACCCGCGGTCGCGGGTACTTCAGCTCAATGGCTGCACAGCATGTCGACATTTTCCTCGCCACTGCTGGCCATGGTCTCCAGTCCCGCCAACACGCCCAGGCTGGCCGACTCCATCCTGGTCACGGAGTCCAGCATGAGCGCGGTGTCTCGCTCCGCATGCGCGTGGAGGGCCTTGATCGCGTAGTCGTGGACCTGCTTGTGGGGAGACTCCACTTCCTTGTAGCCGGGCAGACGGGAGAAACAGGCATGGCCCTCGCCCTGGTAATACCACTGGCCGAGACGACAGTCGGTGTGGGCGGCAAAGCTGCTGGCGTTTTCCTCCGAAACGCCGAGCAGCACCTGGTAGACACGGAACTTGTAGAGCATGTGGTCGATCTTGGCCAGCTCGCAGAAGCTGCGCAGGGAGGATGAGGCCACAGCCTTTTCCATGCTGGCGGAGAGGTCGAGCAGCCTGCGCATGGAGTTCGCCGCATTCTGGCCATCCTGGCTGAAGGTGGCGGATTGCTGGGCCAGCGTATCCATCTGGTCGCGGCTGGCGGTGCTGTCACCGCGGATCTGGTTGACGAGCGTGGAGATTTCGCTGGTGGCCCGGGTGGTGCGCTCGGCCAGTTTCCTGACTTCGTCCGCGACCACGGCGAAGCCGCGCCCTTGTTCGCCGGCGCGGGCCGCCTCGATGGCGGCATTCAGGGCCAGCAGGTTGGTCTGGTCGGCGATTTCCTTGATCAACTGCACGATGCCGCTGATCTCCTGGGCTCGCCCGTCCAGTTCGCCGACCTGCGCCGCCGTGCGCTGCGAGTGGCTCGCCAGGTTGCCCAGGTCGCTGGCGATGCTCTCGACCGCGACCCGGCTCTCGATGGAAACGCTCTGCGCCTCGATCGCCCGGTTCTTCTCCGCCTTGGTGTTGTCGGCGAGCTTTTTCAGGCTGCCCTGGACATCCACCAAAGATTCACCGAATACCTGGAAATTGGCGAAGATGGCTCGCAATCCGGCCACTTCCTCGTGGCACCGCCTGGTCTCCTGTTCCGCCGCTTCGGCGCGGGATGCCATCGTCGCCATGGCCTGTTCCAGCCGGACCTTGTCCGTTTCCAGTTCGGCGATGCGATGCTTCAGCGCGGCAAGCTCCTCCTTCCGTCCAAACAGCATGTCTTCTCCTGTGTCGTCATCATTGGGGGTGCGCACCTCTCAGGCGGCGACGGATTATATATATCGGAGGTTATAGCTGCCGGCAATGTTGGCCCGGTCCGCCTGACCGCCCCTCCACGCTCGGGGCGTCAGTCGGCGGTCAACGGCGTGAGGGTCGCCTGGACGCGATGCTTCCCTGGCTGCTTCACTCCATACATGTCGCCATCGGCCGCATGGGTCGGTTCGTCCAGACTGCCCGGCGCGCGAGCATGGGCCACCGCGCCCATGCTCGTGGTCACATCGCGGCCGACGTCATTCAGGCCGGTTTGATGGCTTGGCGCGGGCGTTCCGCTTGTCCGGTGAGCAACGGCTCACGGTTGACGCGCAGACTTTGCCAGGTGCCAACCAAGGCAACACCAGGTCAGCCGGGTGGAACTGTGTATTGTCTGGACCGACCGGTCAACTATAATGCGGACCATGCACACTGAAACCGATACCCGCTCCCGCATCCTCGCCGCCGCCCGCGAGATGTTCCATGGCCGCAGTTACGCGGACGTGGGCATACAGGAGATCTGCGAGGCGGCGCGGGTGCAGAAGGGCAGCTTTTATCATTTCTTCCCCTCGAAGCGGGAACTGGCCATGGCGGTGATCGACGACATGGCGGAGGACTGGGCGCATGGTTTCGTGGCGGAGGCGTTCGACCCCGATCTGCCTCCGATCGAGCGCCTGGATTACATGATCGACGCCGCCTACTACTGGCAGAAGGCGGCGGCCGACATCGAGGGGCGCATGCCCGGTTGCCTGTTCGGCAATCTGGCGCTGGAGATGAGCACCCGCGACGACGTGATGCGGGCCAAGTTGAATGCCGTGTTCGACCGCGCCCGCGACAAGTTTCGCGTCACCCTGGACGAAGCGGTGCGGACCGGCGCCCTCGCCGCCCTGAATACCGAGGCCACGGCCAGCGCCATGCTGGCCTATCTGGAAGGCATCATCCTGCTGGCCAAGACCCGCAACGACCCGGATGTGATTCTGCTCCTGGGGCCGGCCATCAAGACCTTGAGGATCGAATCGAGCCACTGATATCCGAAGCCCCCTGTGCCCATTTGGGCTTTTTTTTGAAGCACAACTAGACCGACCGGTCTACTCACGCGGCGGCGCCGCACCAACCGAAAGGAGAAACGCCATGCATGAAGCCAACCAAACCCTCGATGCCCGCGGTCTCAACTGCCCGCTCCCCGTGTTGCGCACCAAGAAGAGCCTGAACGCCCTGCAATCCGGCGAGACCCTGAGAGTGGTGGCGACGGACCCGGGCTCGCTCAAGGACATCGCCGCCTTCTGCATGCAGACCGGCAATCCGCTGCTGGAATCCGGGCAGCATGGCGACGACTATGAATTCATCATCCGCAAGGGTTGAGGAGAGCGTCATGAATGTCGCCAAACTGCATCCCGTCGCGTCTTCCCCCGACAGCCTGCCGGCCGACCTGGCCAGCCTGGAGGCCTGGTTCGACCGCCGCCTGGACGAAAAACTGGCCGAACGCGAGGCCAACAAGGTTCCGTCGCTGGCCATCATCGCCACCAAGGGCACGCTGGACATGGCCTATCCACCGTTCATCCTGGCCTCCACCGCCGCCGCCCTGGGCTGGGACGCTTCGATCTTCTTCACCTTCTATGGCCTGGAACTGGTGAAGAAACATCTCGGGCTGAAGGTCTCCCCCATGGGGAACCCGGCCATGCCGATGAAGATGCCGTTCGGTCCGGAATGGCTCAAGCGCATCGACATGCCCATCCCCAACCTGGTCGCCGGCAACCTGCCCGGCTTCGAATCCATCGCCACCGCCATGATGGAACAGACGGTCAAGGCCAAGGGTGTGCCGGGCATCCAGGAGTTGCGCGACATCTGCGTGGAATCCGGCGTCCGCCTGGTGGCCTGCCAGATGACCGTGGATCTGTTCAATTACCGCCAGGACGAGTTCATCCCCGAGATCGCGGAATGGATCGGCGCCACCAGCTATCTGGCCGAGGCGAGGAAGGCCGACGTCTGCCTGTTCGTCTGACCCCCTCGGCGGCGCGATGCCGCCGCCCGGATTGCACCCGGGTTCCGTGAACTCTCCCTGGGGGGTGTGAGTACGGCCTGCGGCGCGCGAAGGCGCCTGATCCAGGATATTCCCATAGCCCTCGTAACGGTCAGGTGCCGTTACGAGGGCTATGGTTGAGTCAAGTTGTCGGAAATATCCGACAAACCGGTGATTTTTCCCACGCGGTAAATCAGCCGCGCGCTGATATTTCCCTGGCCAACGAATCTTCATCATGGCAACCGTGGCGATCGGGTGATCGATCGGATTTCACGGACGGAGGAGAAACCAGCGGTGATCGGTGCGCGGCAGCACAAGCCGAACATCGGTAGGGGTCTGGCGACTACGACCTGGCAGGCAGCCCGTGAGGGTGTCAGCGGCTCGGGAGGACGCCTCCGCATCATGAAAGTCGAACCCTCCACTCCCTTGCCCGCTTGTCATTTCAAACCCACATGAATCGCGCCAGTTAGGAGAACGGCATGTTCAACAATATGAAAATCGCCATGCGCCTTGGTATGGGCTTCGGTCTGATGGTCGTTCTGATGATCACCATTGCGGTGATCGGCATCACCCGGCTGGCCAACCTCAACACCAGCATCGACCTGACGGTCAATGATCGCTATCCCAAGACGGTCATGGCCAACGACATCATCGACAACATCAACGTCATCGCGCGGGCCATGCGCAACGCCCTGATCGAGGAAGACCAGGCGAAGATCCGCATCGAACTGGGGCGCGTGGAGGAGTCTCGCCAGATCATCATTGATCGCTTCAAGACCCTGGATGAGACCATCCGCAGCCCTGAGGGCCGGAAAAAACTGGAACTCGCCCAGAAGGCGCGCCTTGAGTACGCGTCTTCCCAGGACCATTTCATTCAGCTGGTCAACGAGGGTAAACGCGACGCGGCAAAGATCTACCTGGTGAGTCAGGTGCGCGGTCTGCAGCGAGCCTATTTCGACGCGGTCACCGAACTGATCAGATTTCAGGGGTCGCTCATGGAGCAGGCAGGCAAGGAAGCTGGCGAGGCTTACGCCGCCGCGCGAGACCTGATGATTACCCTGACCATCGCCTCTTTTCTCCTCGCCACCGTCATCGCGCTTTGGATCACCCGGGGCATCACCCGCCCCATCGGTCAGGCCGTGGTGGTGGCGAATCGCCTGTCGGAAGGCGATCTGACCGCCCCTATCGAGGTGACCAGTGGAGACGAGACTGGCCAGTTACTCGGCGCCATGCGGATGATGGTGGGCAGGCTGGCCGAAATCATCGGTGAGGTTCGTAGTGCCGCCGACAACCTGTCCAGTGCCTCGGAAGAAGTCAGCGCGACCGCCCAGTCGCTGTCACAGGGCGCTTCCGAACAGGCCACCAGCGTCGAGGAGACCAGCGCCGCCGTCGAGCAGATGTCCGCCTCGGTCACTCAGAACACCGAGAACGCCAGGGTGACCGACGGCATGGCCGCCAAGGCATCGAAGGAGGCCAACGAGGGCGGCGCCGCGGTCAGGGCGACGGTGGACGCGATGAAGACCATCGCCGGCAAGATCGGCATCATCGACGACATCGCCTACCAGACCAACATGCTGGCGCTGAACGCCGCCATCGAAGCGGCGCGCGCCGGCGAGCACGGCAAGGGTTTCGCGGTGGTCGCCGCCGAGGTGCGCAAGCTGGCGGAGCGCAGCCAGGTGGCGGCGCGAGAGATCGGCGAGGTGGCCTCCAGCAGCGTCGAACTGGCGGAGAAGGCCGGCAGCCTGCTGGATGAGATCGTGCCGTCGATCGCCAAGACCTCCGACCTGGTGCGGGAGATCACCGCCGCCAGCGAGGAGCAGGCCAGCGGCGTCTCCCAGATCAATATGGCGATGAACCAGCTCAACCAGTCCACGCAGCAGAACGCAACGTCCTCGGAAGAACTGGCGGCGACGGCGGAAGAGATGAGCGGGCAGGCCGAGCAACTGCAACAGCTGATGTCGTTCTTCCGCACCGGCGGCGATGGCGCAATGCGCGGAAATGCCCACGCCAAGGCCGGCGTCAAGGCCAGGCTCGCCAAGTTGGCGCACCAGGTCCAGGACACCATGCACCTGGAGCCATCTCTGTCCGAAGCGGACTTCGCGCGATTCTGAGGAGCTGACGATGAACACCCCCACGACCCATGGCCAGCTCGTTCCGACATCCCGCCCGCAAGAGCCGGTCGCCACAAGCCAGCAATATCTGACCTTCGTGCTGGGCGGCGAAATGTTCGCCATCCGCATCCTCAATATCAAGGAGATCATCGAATACGGACGCCTCACCACCGTGCCG
Source organism: uncultured Thiobacillus sp. (assembly GCA_964581195.1). Classification (GTDB taxonomy): domain Bacteria; phylum Pseudomonadota; class Gammaproteobacteria; order Burkholderiales; family Thiobacillaceae; genus PFJX01. The sequence continues at coordinate 21,770 of CAZONS010000007.1, forward strand.
ATGATGCCGTCCTTCATTCGCGGCGTGATCAACCTGCGCGGCAGCGTGGTACCGGTTATCGACCTGGCGGCGCGTTTCGGTGGCACCGCGTCTCGGGCCTCGCGGCGCACCTGCAATGTGATCATCGAAGTCGACGCGGCGGCGGGCAGGCAGGATGTCGGCATCGTCGTCGACAGCGTCAGCGAGGTGCTGGAGATCCCGCAGGGCGACATTGAGCCGCCGCCCGCCTTCGGTACCAACATGCGGGTCGATTTTTTCAGCGGTATGGGCAAGGTGGGGGACGGCTTCGTGATCCTCCTCGACCTCGACAAAGTGCTGTCGGTGGACGAGCTCGCGATGCTGGTCGATCTCTCCGACCGTGACGCCGTCACGACTCCCTTCACTACCCCCTTCACGACCCATTAACCCGCGACAACCCCCGGTCGGCCGCGAGCGACACATGGCGCCGCGTGACCAGCAAGGGGGCGTCAAGGAGGAGCGAGTATGCGTATCAATGAACCTGTGACCCCGATCGAGCGTCATCTCGACGAGGGTGAATACATCGTGTCGAAAACCGACCTCAAAGGCCGGATCACCTATGTCAACCGCCCGTTCATGGAAATCAGCGGTTTCAGCGAGGAGGAACTGCTCGGCCAGCCGCACAACATCATTCGCCACCCGGACATGCCGGCGCTGGCCTACGCGGACCTCTGGCGGACCTTGCGCGAGGGCAAGCCGTGGCGTGGCATGGTCAAGAATCGTTGCAAGAACGGCGATTTCTACTGGGTCGAGGCCAATGCCAATCCAATCTGGGAAGACGGGAAGATCGTCGGTTACATGTCCTTGCGCACGAAACCGTCGCGTGCCCAGGTGGAAGAGGCGGAGCGCGTTTATCGTCAGTTCCGCGAAGGCGCCGCGAAAGGGTTAACGGTGCGGGAGGGCGCCGTGGCGCGCAGTGGCCCGCTGGGCTGGTTCCCGGCGCTCGCGGGCATGAGCCTCAGGTGGCGCGCCTCCCTCGCCTGCGCGCTGCTCGTCCTGGTCATTCTCCGCCTCGGCGCCGAGGCTGGCCTGGCGTCAGAGGGCATGTTCGCTGGCGTCGGTGTGGCGGCGACGGGATTCCTCTGGTGGCTGCTGGTGTTCAGGGTGCTGCGTCCACTCGAAGACGCGGTGCATGCCTGCCAAATGGTCGCATCGGGCAACCTGAGCCCGCGGGTAGAGACCCACTGGCGCAATGAAACCGGACGCTTGTCGCACGCGATCTACACCATGGCGGGCAATGTGACGAGCATCATCAAGGACGTTCGTCATGCCGCAAGCGCGCTTTCGGTCTCCTCGAACGAGGTTTCCGCGACCGCGCAGAAAATGAGCCAGGCATCCAGCGAGCAGGCGGTGAGTGTGGAGGAGACCACTGCCGCGATGGAGCAGATGTCCGCCTCGGTCACTCAGAACACCGAGAACGCCAGGGTGACCGACGGCATGGCCGCCAAGGCATCGAAGGAGGCCAACGAGGGCGGCGCCGCGGTCAGGGCGACGGTGGACGCGATGAAGACCATCGCCGGCAAGATCGGCATCATCGACGACATCGCCTACCAGACCAACATGCTGGCGCTGAACGCCGCCATCGAAGCGGCGCGCGCCGGCGAGCACGGCAAGGGTTTCGCGGTGGTCGCCGCCGAGGTGCGCAAGCTGGCGGAGCGCAGCCAGGTGGCGGCGCGAGAGATCGGCGAGGTGGCCTCCAGCAGCGTCGAACTGGCGGAGAAGGCCGGCAGCCTGCTGGATGAGATCGTGCCGTCGATCGCCAAGACCTCCGACCTGGTGCGGGAGATCACCGCCGCCAACGAGGAACAGGCCAGCGGCGTCTCCCAGATCAATCTGGCGATGAACCAGATCAACCAGACCACGCAGATGAACGCTTCTTCTTCGGAGACGCTGGCGGCGACGGCGGAGGCGATGAGCGGCCAGGCCGAGCATCTTCAAAAGATGATGGGCTTCTTCCGCGTCGGTAAAGGCGCCTTGCCATGCCGGACGAGGGCATCCGGGTCTGGCATGGGCATGGAACAGGAGCGGCACGCCAGGTCCGGTCCGGCTGTGGCGCGGTTGAAACCGGCCCTCGCCTGAGGCGAGCGGGCATGCCCCGTTCCGGGAGAAGCGAAATGGAAGCCATCACTCTCAAAGACCACGAGTTCCGCCAGTTCCAGAACATGATCCACAGCGTGGCGGGCATACACATGTCGGACGTCAAGAAGGCGCTGATCGGCGGGCGTCTGTCGAAGCGTTTGAAGCACCACAACCTTTCCAGTTACGGCGAGTATTTCGACTATCTCAGTCGCGAACGGCGGGAGATGCAGGTGGCGGTCGATCTGCTGACCACCAACGAGACCTATTTCTTTCGCGAGCCCAAGCATTTCGATCTGCTGCGTGGCCGGGTCATTCCCGATCTGCTCGGGGACAATCGGGAATTCAGAATCTGGAGCGGCGCCTGTTCCTCCGGTGAGGAGCCGTACAGTCTGGCCATGACCCTGGCCGACAGTCTGGGCGATCGTCCGTGGAGTGTGCTGGGCTCCGACATCAGCTCGCGGGTGCTGCACAAGGCGCGCAGCGGTCACTACGACCTGGATGCCGCCGGCAAGATCCCTCGTCCCTATCTGATCAGGCATTGCCTCAAGGGCGTGGGCGCTCAGGAGGGGACCTTTCTGATCGACCCGAAATTGCGCGAGCGTGTACGGTTCCAACAGATCAACCTGAATACGGAACTGCCCGAACTGGGTGAATTCGACGTGATCTTCCTGCGCAATGTCATGATTTACTTCAATGCCGACACCAAGCGCCAGGTGCTGCGGAGGATGTTGCCCAAGCTACGCCCCGGGGGGTACTTCATCGTCAGCCATTCCGAAAGCCTGAATGGCGTGACGGATGCCCTGCGGCCGATCGTTCCCTCGGTTTATCGCAAACCCGAGCGGGCCTGATATCGGTGCCTTCATGACCGCGGGCAACAACAGACAGGGTAGGAGAACAAAGATGGCAAAGAGTGTCGGTCGCCCCTTGCGAGCGTTGATCGTGGAGGACTCCGAGGACGATGCCATGCTGCTGCTGCATGCGCTGCGGGAGGGCGGTTTCATGCCGGATCACGAGATCGTCGACACCCCGCAGGCATTGCTGGCCCATCTGCGCGCGGGCGGTTGGGATGTCGTGTTCTGTGATCACGATCTGCCCTGCCTGGATGCGCCGCATGCTCTGGACATCGTGCGCGGCCATGATCGCGATCTGCCTTTCATCATCGTCTCAGGGGTGATGAGTGAGGAAGTGGCTTTCAGCCAGATGTGCCTGGGTGAGGCGGATTACATCAACAAGGCGCGTCTGACCCGTCTCGTTCCTGTATTGAAGCGACTGCTCAGAGAGGCGGAAACCCGCCGCGAATTGGTCAGGGTGCGTGACGCTCTGGAGCATTCCCGCAGCCATGACGAAGAGAGCGGTCTGGCCAACGTCCAAGGCCTGCGCAGGGAAATGGCGCGAATGATCCGGCGGCGCCAGCCGTTCCTACTCGCCAGGGTGGAGTTGGTGCGGCTGCCGCGGATACTGAAGACCGTGGGTCTCGAAGGGAACCCGGGAATCTGGGCCAAGCTGGGCAAGCGCATCGGCATCCTGCACGAGAACGCGCTCTCGGCGCGAATCGGCGAGGATCAATTCGTTCTGTTGATCGAGGGGGGCGAAGAAGTGACGGCTGACCTCGTCGCGAAAGACATTCTGAAGGAAATGGCCCTGCCTATCCGGGCCGGCGGACATGTCCTGTACTTCCCCTGTCATGTCGGGATCAGTCGGTACCCGGACAACGGCGGGGAGGCGGACGGACTGATCGAACGTGCCGGCATCGCTTTGCAGAGCGCCAGGGAGAGCGCTCGTGATCATGTCGTCTACGAGAATGATCTGGATACGGAGTGGGAAGACCGCGTCGGCATGGCGCGCGCCCTTTATCGGGCGCTGCATCAGCGCGAGTTCGTGTTGCATTACCAGCCTCAGTACGATCTGGCCAGCGGCCGGCTGGTCGGCGTCGAGGCCCTGCTGCGCTGGGATCGGCCGGGCCATGGCCTGGTGCCACCGTCCCGCTTCATCCCGATTCTGGAGGAGACGCGGTTGATCGTTCCGGTCGGCGAGTGGGTGTTGAAAACGGCGTGCGAGGCCAATCGGCGCTGGCAGCGGGCCGGTTACACCGGGGTGCGGATGGCGGTGAACCTTTCCGCCGTGCAATTCCGCCAGGGCGGGCTGCCGGAAATGGTGGACAGGGTACTGCGGCAAACCGGTCTCGAACCGGGCCTGCTGGAACTGGAGATCACCGAGAGCATCGCCATGTTCAACGAACAGGAGATCATTGGCACCCTCGCCGCGTTGAAGGCGCGAGGCGTTCTCCTGGCCATCGATGATTTTGGTACCGGCTATTCCTCCCTGGGGTACATCAAGCATTTTCCGGTCGACAAGCTGAAGATCGATCGTACCTTCGTTAAGGATATTATTCGTGGCCACGGCGATGTGGCCATCGTCAGAGCCATCCTGGCGATGGCCGCCGGTATGCGTTTCGCTGTCATTGCCGAGGGCGTGGAAACCGCGGAGCAGGCGGCCCTGCTCAGGGAATATGGTTGTCAGGAGGCGCAGGGCTTTCATTTCGGACGACCGACAGCGGAAACGCAGTTGCTCGAAATATTGCGCGCCGAGAGCCATCAGGCGGACGCGAGCATGTACAAAGGAGGCGGTATTGACGAAGCAACTGCGCGAGCGATACCTGCCCTGGTCGATGCCGCGTGATTCCCGGTTCGAAGCGCGCTTTCGGGTGACGGATTGAAATTCGATCCCGCCGAGGCGCGCCTCCCTTTTCTGCCCTGGATCCCGGGGTTGGTGCTGTCGCTGGGCCTTGGCCTCACTTTCATGGTCTGGTGGGTGGCGGGTCTGGACAGCCAGGACCGGCAACGGGAACGCTTTCAGCAGCAGGTCAACGAAATCATGGGCGACATCGACGCGCGCCTGAAGGCCTACGAGCAGGTGCTGCGCGGCACGGCCGGGTTGATCGCGGCTTCGCCGGAGGTGACCCGGAGCGAATTCAAGATCTATGTCGATGCCTTGCGCCTGGAGCAAAATTATCCGGGCATTCAGGGGGTGGGTTATTCACTGCTCGTCCCCGAGCACGAAAAGACACGCCATCAGCGGCGGATCCGTCAGGAGGGGTTTTCCGATTACAGCATCCATCCTGAAGGACGGCGGGAGATCCAGACCGCCATCGTCTACCTGGAGCCCTTCGATTGGCGTAATCGTCGCGCCTTCGGCTTCGACATGTTCTCCGAGCCGGTGCGCCGCGCCGCCATGGCGCGCGCCTGGGAGCAGGGCGCCTGCGCCGTCTCCGGCAAGGTGACCCTGCTGCAGGAAACCGAGCGGGATGCCCAGGCGGGTTTTCTGATGTACATGCCGGTCTACAAGCGAGGCCTTCCCCACGATAGCGTCGCGCAGCGCCGCGCCAATCTGCTCGGCTGGGCCTATGCGCCGTTCCGGATGGACGACCTGATGCGGGGCATCTTGCACCGGCATTTCGCCACGGATTTCCAATCCTTCCTGCTGGAGATCTTCGATGGCGCCGAAACGGCCGCGGCCAGCCGTCTCTATCGTGGTGAGTGGGCGATGAAGGCCGGAACGGCGAGTTCCGTTCTCAAGAACACGCGACAGATGATGTTCGGTGGGCGGACCTGGACGGTCGTGGTCTGGCACGACCCTTCGCTTATCCAACGGCACAATGACCAGCGATTGATGGCCATCGCCATCTCGGGCGTCCTGGGCAGCCTGATGCTGGCGATGATCATGTGGCTGCTGATCCACAGTCAGCGTCAGGCAAGAAAACTGGCCGCGACGATAAACCATGAACTGAACGAGAACGAGCGCTACCAGCAGGCCCTCCTCGCGCAACTGCCCGTGGCCATCGTGGCGCATGGGCCGGACACGGCCATCCGCTACTGCAACAGGATGGCCGCCCGTTTGCTCGGCCTGCGGGAGGAACAGGCCACCGGGCGGATCGCGACGGGCGATAACTGGCATTTTCTGCGCGAGGATGGTTCGACCATGCCGTCGGAGCACTATCCGGTCAACCTCGTCCTGACCAGCCAGGCGCCACTGAACGATTACGTGGTCGGCATCGTGCCGCCGGATGGGGGGGCAACCCGCTGGGTGCTGGTCAGCGCCTTCCCTTACCTGGAGGCGACCGGCAGGGTCGATCAGGTCGTGGTGACTTTCCTGGACATCACCTCGCGCAAGCGGGTGGAGACCGCGCTGGCCGAGACCCGCGCCGAGCTTCAGCATATCGTCGACGTCAGTCCGAGCGCCATATACAGGGTTCACTTCGATCCCGAAGGCGAACGGCCGTCGCGGGTCGCCTTCATCAATCGCAAGATCATCGATCTGGCGGGCTATACGCGGGAGGACTGGGACCGGGCCGGATTCTGGGAGGAGCATATCCATCCCGATGACCGGTCACGCGTGCTGAATGCACAGGCAGCGCTGTTCTCGACCGGATCGCTGGAACATGAATATCGCGTGACGCATCAGGATGGCCGCTCGATCTGGATCAATGATCGCCTGGTTCTGATCCGCGACGAGTCGGGCCGGCCTCGGGAAATCGTCGGTACCTGGCTGGATGTCACCGCGCGCGTGGGCGCCGAACAGGAGCTTCAGCGTCTCAACCGTTTCTACAAGGTGCTCAGTCTCGTCAACGAAACCTGCGCCCGGGTGCGTGAGGAGCAGGTCCTGTTCGATGAAGTCTGCCGCATCGCCGTGACCGAGGGCGATCTGCTGATGGCCTGGGTGGGGCTGTTCGATGCTTCTTGTGGTGAAGTCATGCCTGTCTCTCGCCATGGTCATGACGCAGGCTATCTTGCATTCCTCGCTACGCAAGGCGTGTTCCGCCACGATGGGCCGACCGCGCGATCGATCCGCGAGAATTCGTCGTATATCAACAACGACATGGCGGGAAATGTCCTCATGGGGCCCTGGCGTGAGGAAGCGATGCGTCGCGGTTATCGTGCTTCCGCGGCGTTTCCGCTGCGACGCAACGGGGCGGCGGTGGGGGCCATCTCGCTCTACTCGAGTATTGCCAACAGCTTCACGGTGGAACTGGTCGAGCTGTTCGAACGCCTGGCGGATGATGTCTCGTTCGCCCTGGATTTCATCGAGCAGGATAAGCGTCGGCGACTCGCCGAGGTGAGGCTGGAACACCTGAATGAACAACTGGAACACCGCGTTGTCGAGCGCACCCGCATGCTGGAAGCCGCCAACAAGGAACTGGAGGCGTTCAGCTACTCCGTCTCCCACGACCTGCGCGCGCCCTTGCGCAGCATCGACGGCTTCAGCCAGCTTCTCGTCAGGAAACTCGGGGATGGGCTGGATGCGACCAGCCTTGATTATCTGCGGCGCGTGCGGCGCGCGAGCCAGCGCATGGATGAATTGATCGATGACCTGCTCAAGTTGTCGAAGGTGTCGCG
>CAZONS010000008.1:0-29085 GCA_964581195.1 uncultured Thiobacillus sp.
CTGCAAACCGACCGCGCCGGCCCATTTTTCGCCCATTTCTTGGGCAATAGTCCGGTAATTCCCCGGCGAAATGGTCGAAAACTGGCCTCGACGGGGCCGATTTTCGCTATCGGAGCCCAAAGTCCGACAGGCTCCTAGGAGCCTGTCGGACTTTGGAATCTCCGGCTGCAAACCGACCGCGCCGGCCCATTTTTCGCCCATTTCTTGGGCAATAGTCCGGTAATTCCCCGGCGAAATGGTCGAAAACTGGCCTCGACGGGGCCGATTTTCGCTATCGGAGCCCAAAGTCCGACAGGCTCCTAGGGCGCGCTACCCGGCGCGGTCGACATTGCGCTGCAACCAGTATTCCAGCAGCGCCAGATGCCAGAGCTTGCTGCCCTGGATGCGGGTGTGGTGGCTTTCCGGTTCGGCCAGCAGGCGCTCGACGTAGGCGCGCTGGTACAGGCCGCGCTCGCGGCAGGCGCGTGACTCGAGGATGTCGCGCATGAATTCGAGGAAGCCGCCGCGCACGTATTTCAGGGCCGGCATCGGGAAATAGCCTTTCTTGCGGTCGATCACGGCGTCCGGCAACAGGCCGCGCGCGATCCGCTTCAGCACATGCTTGCCCCCCGAGGCAAGTTTCAGTTCCGGCGGCATGCCGGCGGCCAGTTCCACCAGTTCGTGATCCAGGAACGGCACCCGTGCTTCCAGCCCCCAGGCCATGGTCATGTTGTCCACCCGTTTCACCGGGTCGTCGGTGATCAGCAGGGTGGTGTCCAGGCGCAGCACCTGGTCGAGGAATTCGTCGGCGCCGGGGGCATGCAGGTGGGCTTCGATCAGGGCGGCGGTGTGATCGGGGCCGTGCCAGTCGGGACTCAGCATGGCGAGGTATTCGTCGTGGTCACGGTCGAAGTAGTGGCGGCGGAAGCGCGCCAGAGGGCCGCCTTCGGTGTCGTCGCGCATCCTCGGATACCAGTAATAGCCGCCGAACACCTCGTCGGCGCCCTGGCCGCTCTGCACCACCTTCACGGTCTTCGAGACCTGTTCGGCGAGCAGGTAGAAGGCCACCGCGTCCTGGCCGACCATGGGCTCGGCCATGGCGTCGACGGCTTCCGGCAGGCGTTTGAGCACCTCGCTGTTGGCGATGCGGTACTGGTGATGGCGGGTGCCGTAATGCGCGGCGACGGCGTCGGAGTATTCGAATTCATGGCCGGATTCCTCCGGCTGATCCTCGAAGCCGACCGAGAAGGTGAGCAGGTCGCTCTCGCCCTGTTCCGCCAGCAGCGCGACCAGCAGGCTGGAATCGAGGCCGCCGGAGAGCAGTACGCCGACCTTCACGTCGGCGATGGCCAGGCGTTTCTTCACGGCACGCCTGAGGCAGGCGTGGATGGCCTCGGTCCACTCGGCTTCGCTCATGGGCTTGGCCGGGCGCCGAGCCTCGAGCCGCCAGTAATTGTCCATCCGGGCGCCGCCATGGGCGTCGAGCGTCAGGCGGCTGGCCGGCGCCAGCTTGCGGATGCCGGCGAGCGCGGTGCGCGGCGCCGGCACCACCGCATGCAGGGTGAAATGGTGGTGCAGCGCGACCGCGTCGAGCCCGGTCTCGATGTCGCCCGCCGCCAGCAAGGCCTGGACGCTGGAGGCGAAGCGCAGACGCCGGCCATCGAGGCTGTAGTAGAGCGGTTTGATGCCGAGGCGGTCGCGGGCGAGGAAGACAGTCTGGCGGCGGGCGTCGTGGAGGGCGAAGGCGAACATCCCGGCCAGGCGCGGCAGGCAATCCTCGCCCCATTCCGCATAGGCGCGCAGCAGGACTTCGGTGTCGCCGTCGGAATGGAAACGGTGGCCACGGGCCAGCAGTTCCGCGCGCAGTTCAGGGTAGTTGTAGATCGTGCCGTTGAACACCAGGGTGAGGCCGGTTTCGGGGTCGTGCATCGGCTGCGCCGAGTGCTCGGACAGGTCGATGATGGCCAGACGGCGATGCCCGAACGCCACCGGTCCGTCGCTCCAGAAACCCGCCGCGTCCGGCCCGCGCCGCGCCAGGCGTTCGCTCATGCGTTCGATGGTCGCGCGCTCGGGCGCTACGCCATCGAAGCGGAATTCACCGGCTATGCCGCACATGGCGATGGGGGTTGGACCCCCCCTTGATCAAAGGGGGGCAGGGGGGATTTGTTGGCGTTGACGCGCCTGCCACCCTTGGAAAAATCCCCCCTAACCCCCCTTTTGCAAAGGGGGGAAGCGCGCATCAAAGCGAAACAGGTCGTCGGGTAAGCGGGGCGATGCGCGTCACACATACAGCGGCTCCTCCTGCATCAGCGCGATCTGCTCGCGCAGTTCGAGGATGCGCTCCTGCCAGTAATGCGGCGTGTCGAACCAGGGGAAGGCGGCGGGGAAGGCGGGGTCGTCCCAGCGCCGCGCCAGCCAGGCGGCGTGGTGGATCAGGCGCAGGGTGCGCAGGGCCTCGATCAGGTGCAGTTCGCGGCGGTCGAATTCGGCGAAGTCCTCATAGCCCGCCAGCACGTCGGAGAGTTGCCGGGTCTGGCTGGCGCGATCACCGGAGAGCAGCATCCAGAGATCCTGCACCGCCGGCCCCATGCGGCTGTCGTCGAAATCGACGAAGTGGGGGCCTTCTTCCGTCCACAGCACGTTGCCGGCGTGGCAGTCACCATGCAGACGCAGGTCGGCACACTTTCCCGCTCGCGCGTAGCAATGCCGCGCGCCCTCCAGAGCCTGTTCCACCACGCTGCGCCAGGCCGGCAGCAGATCATCCGGCAGCCAATGCCCGGCCAGGATGAAATCGCGCGATTGCTCGCCAAAGCTGGCGATGTCCAGGGTGGGACGCTGGCGATAGGCTTGCAGGGCGCCGACCGCGTGGATGCGGCCGATGAAGCGGCCCATCCACTCCAGGGTGTCGGCGCTGTCGAATTCCGGCATGCGGCCGCCACGGCGCGGGTAGGCCGCGAACAGGAAGCCCGCGTGCTCGTGCAGTGTGGCGCCGTCGCGCAATTTCAGCGGCGCCACCACCGGTAGCTCGCGCCCGGCCAGATCCAGGGTGAAGTCATGTTCCTCCAGGATGGCGGCGGCGCTCCAGCGCCCGGGGCGATAGAACTTCACCACCAGCGGCGGCCCCTCGTCCATGCCGACCTGATAGACACGATTCTCGAAGCTGTTGAGGGCCAGCAGGCGACCATCCGGCCGAAGATCGACGCCGTCGAGGGCGTCGAGCACGGTGTCGGGGGTCAGGCTGGAATAGGGAGTGGTCGACGCTGCGATTGGCATGGTTGGCATTGTAGGGGCTCTCAGCCTCGCTACCATGCCCGGATGTGGCAACCAGTTGGTCTACGTTCGATCGATGGGTATGCCGGCCCAGCGCCAGTCGTGTCTTTCCGGGATGGCAGCCGACGATACGAAAGTTCGACGGCTGCGGGATCAACTGGCCTACTCGGCCAGTTTCACCACGGTCCCCTTGAGTGCGACGCCCGCCACGATGTTGCCGACCCCGCACATGAATTCCGTCGCGCTGGCGGTCTCGATATTGCGGTAGTTGCTCTTGATGTCGACGATCGCGTTACCGCCTTCCTTTCTCGCGCGTTCCTGCAAGGTCAGCAGGGCGGTGAGAAATACCCAGTTACATGCTTCCTCATCGGATTTGCCGAAGGCATTGGTCTTCTTGTTGGTGGGCCAGGTGCCCAATTTCCTTTCGATCTTGGGGTGCGGCTGATCCGCAAAGAAAAGCTTGATCGATTGATCGAGCTTTTCCTGGGCGGCCGGGGCGTCCAGCGCGGCCTTTAGCGGCAGCATCCTGTGGTCATCGCGAGCGGTCGCATTCAGGGAAACCAACATGAACGCGACAGCGGCAAGTTTTAAAAGGCTTTTCATTCGTGCAACTCCCATGGGTGGAAAGAACAACGTCAAGTCACCCGCCTGAATACCAGGCAGGCATTGGTGCCGCCGAAACCGAAGCTGTTGGACATGGCCAGCTCGATCCGGTGCGGGGTCGAGGCGCGCAGCAGGGGCAGCGCGTCCAGGGTAGGGTCGGACTGTTCCAGGTTGGCGCAGCCGGCGGCGAAGCCGTCGCGCAGCATCAACAGGGTGTAGATCGCCTCATGGGCGCCGGCCGCGCCGATGGGATGGCCGGTGAGTCCCTTGGTCGAGGAGAACATCGGCGGATCGGCGCCGAATACGCTTTGCATGGCGGCCACTTCCACGAGGTCACCCGCCTGGGTCGAGGTGGCGTGGGTGTTGATGTAGTCCGGCCGCGAGTCAATCCCAGATAGCGCCAGGCGCATGGCGCGAGCCGCTCCCTCACGCGAGGGGGTCAGCATGTCCTGGCCGTCGGACGTGGCGCCGTAACCCGCCAGTTCGCCGTAGATGCGGGCGCCGCGGCGTTGCGCGTGTTCCATTTCCTCCAGCACCAGCATGCCGGCGCCACCGGCGATGACGAAGCCGTCACGGGCTTGGTCGTAGGGACGCGAGGCATGTTCCGGTGAGGCGTTGAACGCGGAGGAGAGGGCGCCCATCGCGTCGAACATGAGGGTGGTGGTCCAGGTCAGTTCTTCCGCGCCACCCGCGAAGACGATGTCCTGCTTGCCCAACTGGATCAGCTCCATGCCGTGGCCCAGGCAGTGCGCCGAGGTGGCGCAGGCGGAAGTGATCGAATAGCTGGCGCCGGTGATGGCGAAGGCGGTGGACAGCACGGCGGACACCGTGCTGCCCATGATCTTCGGCACCGCGAACGGCGAGACCTTGTGCGCGCCCTCCTGGCGGGCAACTTCCATCTCCTGGTGATGCTGATAGACGGAGCCGACGCCGGAACCGGCAATCAGGCCGCTGCGCGGGTGCCGCACCCGCGCCTCGTCGAGTCCGGCATCCTCGATGGCGGCGCGCAGCGCGGCATAGGCGTGTTGCGCGACCTCGCCCATGAAGCGGCGATGGCGCCGCTCGATGAGGGGGAGTCCCGCGACGATGGGCACGCCGGCCACCTGGGACCTGAGGCCGCGCTCGGCATATTCCGGCACGGCCTGGATGCCCGAGCGTCCCTCGCGCAGGGCGGCGGAAACATCGTCTAGCCTGTTCCCCAGGCAACTGACGATGCCCATGCCGGTGACGGCGACACGGCGCAAACCCGGCATCAGGCCGCCCTTTCGAAGCGCAGCAACGAATGGCTGAGGCCGAGATCGTCGACTGTTTCGACCAGCGCCAACCCCTGCGCCGCCGCGAGCGCGACGATGGCGCCGGACTCGTACATCTTGCTGTTGCCGCTGGCGATGGCGGTGAAATAAGGCGAGGTGTTGATCAGACAATAGCTGGCGATCTCATGCCGCTGCCGGTCCCAGAAGGTATCCAGCACCCAGACCGAGCCCCCTTCCGCCAAACAGGAGGCGGCGCGGCGGAAGATGTGGCTGATCGCCTCGGCGCTGAAACAGGTGAGGAACTGGCTCATCCACACCGCGTCCATGCCGGCGGGAAAGGGCGCGTCGAAATCCAGGATGTCGATCGGATGCAGGTCCGCTCTTTCCAGGAGGCCGGCCTGTTCCAGGGTGACACGCGCTTGCGCCAACTGTACCGGCAGGTCGAGCAGCGTCAGGCGCACCTCCGGGTCGTGGCGCAGGCAATGCAGGGTCCACTTGCCGGTGTTGGCGCCGATATCCATCAGCCGCCGCGGTCGCCGGCCGAACACGGGTTCCAGCGCCTGGACGAAGGCCGAATCGGAATAGTAGTGGTCGAAATTGAACCAGCTCGATCGGGCCGGCTCGGGCAGCGTCGACAAGCCTTCGTAGACGGTCGGCCAATCGCCCAGCGCCTTGAGTCCCAGCGGCTTTTCCTCACGCAGACAGGCATCGAGGGCGAACAGGCCCTGGTAGCAGACATCGTGTACGTAATCGATGTTGATCTGGGTCATCTCATCATGCAGCACGTTGTCGCCGACGCGGGTCAGGCTATACAGCCCGTCCTCGCGCCGCACCACGCCGGCCGATAGCGCGGTTTCAAGGATCACCGAAATGGCGTATTCGGAGAGGTCGCCGGACGCGGACAGATCAGCGACGCTGGCCTTGCCGGCTGCTTCCAGGCGCCCCAGCAGGCCGCTTTTCCAGGCTACACGCACGCACTGGAATACCACCGGCCCGAAGGCGATCTTCTGCGCCTCGAAGCGCGCCGGCAGGCCGCGCAGTCGGGCGGGGGCGAATTCGATCCGATCCGTCGTCGGTTCAGGCGCGCGGTTCAAAATCGGCCCAATTCGATACGCACATCACTCAACAGATTCGCCACCCACTTCATGTAGAAGGGGTGGATCACGGCACGGCCCTCTTCGTCCTTGCCGTATTTCATGTTGACGCTATCCTTGTAGTGGAAGGAGATGCTCGATGGCGTGTAATCGACATCCAGCTTGATGGTGTGTTTGCCACGGACTTCCAGGATGGCAATGGCCTTGCCGGGCACGTTTTCCGTGATCGTCCAGCCGCGCTTGGGCGCCGCCTGACGCAGCGCTCTGGCGACATCCTCCAGAGTCAGCGCCTTGCCGCTGGCGGCTGCGATGGCCTGGTTTTCCAGGTCGACGAGTGGAACGGGGGAGCGGGCATGGGCCGCGCCGGCCAGGAAGAACAGGCACAACAACACTAGCAGGGATTCCCGTAGGTGTTTCATAACAACTCCAACTGTCAGGGATGAGGGGGGCGGTGGCAAGGCATGCGCCACCGCTTGCGTTCAATCTGCAATGAAGCGGCTCAGCGCAGCGCCGCACCAATGTCAGGATTGGAAAAGAGCGTTTCCATCTTGGCCTTGAATGCGATGGGAACCGCCGCCTTGGCATGTTCGGGCGGGTTCATGAAACTTCCGCCCAGATTGTCATTTCCCCTTATTTCATTGGTCGAGAGTATTTTTCCCGATGGGTCGAACACGGCCAAGCGCACATCGTAGTGAAGCGCGGTATTGGTCATGGTGTCGGCTTTCCATTCTGTCAGCGTCAGCAATACGCCACGGTCCGAGCCCTCCATGACGATTGTCTTCAATGCGTCCATTTCCGGCAGGGAGGATGCCAAGGGCACTTCTCGCACATTGGCGCCGTCTTGGCGCAATGCGGTGGTCACCGCGGTTGTGATGTCTGTGGCCAAGGGCTTGCCGCTGGCAGTGGTGACATCGAAGGGGTTTCCAAAACCTCCACGCTGCACTCCCACGAAGTCCTCGGTCTTGCTCTTGTTCATGATTGCGACGCGCTTGTCGAGCACACCCACAGCCAAGCTTTTGGCAGTCTGAACCTTGATGGATGGAACCGATTCCGCGTATTGATGTTTGTTTCCCACCGCGCAACCGCTGACCGAGACCACGCATATGACAGCGAGTGCGAGTGAACGAGCTTTGTAAATCATGGTGTTACTCCCTTGTGGTGGATGGAAAAAAGCCTTCAGGCCGGAAAAAGGGTCAATCGATGCGTCTGAATATCAATGACGTATTGATTCCCCCGAATGCAAAGTTGTTGCTCATCACGGTGTCCACCTCCATCTCCCGGCCCGAACCGATCAGGTAATCCAGTTCGCCGCAATTCGGGTCGACATCATCCAGATTCGCGGTCGGCGCGAACCAGCCGTGGCGCATCATTTCAATGGCCAGCCAGGCCTCGATGCTGCCGCAAGCGCCCAGGGTATGGCCGAAGTGGCCCTTCAGCGAGGCGGTGGGGACCCGGCCGAGGACTTCGGCGGTGGCCCGGGTTTCCGCGATGTCGCCGCGATCGGTGGCGGTGCCGTGGGCGTTGACGTAGCCGATGGCGGTCGGCGGCAGGCCGGCATCCGCCAGCGCGAGGCGCATGGCGGTGGCCATGGTCGTGGCTTCCGGCTGGGTGACGTGGGCGCCGTCGGAATTGCAGGCGAAGCCGATGATTTCCGCGTAGATCGTGGCGCCCCGCGCGAGGGCATGCTCCCGTTCTTCCAGAATCAGGGTGGAAGCCCCTTCACCTACGACCAGCCCATCGCGGGCAGCGTCGAAAGGACGCGGCGTCAGGTCGGGCGTGTCGTTTTTTGTGCTGGTGGCGAACAGGGTATCGAACACGGCGGCATCCAGCGCCGAGAGTTCCTCCGCGCCGCCAGCCAGCATCAGATCCTGGCGACCAAAGCGGATGGCCTCATACGCATAGCCGATCGCCTGGCTGCCCGAGGTGCAGGCGCTGCTGGTCGGGATGACGCGGCCCTTGAGGCCAAAGAACAGGCCGACATTGACGGCGCAGGTGTGGCCCATCATCTGGATGTAGGTGGTGGAGGTGACCTCCGCCATGCTGCCGCTATCCAGCATGTGGCCGAAGGCACGCACCGGTTCCACGCTGCCGGCGGAAGAACCATAGGCGATCCCCATGCGGCCATCGCGAATGCGCGGATCGTCGAGCAGGCCGGCATCCTGAAGCGCCATTTCACTGGCGCGGGTGGCAAGCAGGGAGACGCGACCCATGGAACGGATAGCCTTGCGCGAATAGTGGGCGGGCGTCGTGAAATGCGTCACCGGGCCGGCGAGGCGAGTGTGCAGGTCGGGGTAGCGGTCCCACGCCTGCATGGGGCGGATGCCGGTGCGTCCGCCGCGCAGGTTTGCTTCGATTTCGGTCCAACTGTCGCCCAGGGACGTGATGCCGGCCATGCCGGTGACGACGACACGGCGCATCAGACGATTCCTCCGTTGACGCCGATGACCTGGCGGGTGATGTAGGCGGCGCCTTCCGACATCAGGAAGGCGACCACGGCGGCGACTTCTTCCGGTTTACCCAGGCGGTTCATCGGCACCATTTTCAGGGCTTCGTCCAGTGGCAGTTCCTTCAGCATGTCGGTGTCGATCAGGCCGGGGGCGACGGCGTTGACGGTGATGCTCCGGCTCGCCAGTTCCACCGCCAACGCCTTGGCGGCGCCGATCAGGCCGGCCTTGGCGGCGCTGTAGTTGACCTGGCCGCGGTTGCCGATGACGCCGGACACCGAGGTCATGACAACGATGCGGCCGCCTTTCTTCATCCGAACCAACGGCATGGTGAGCGGCTGGGCGATGTTGAAGAAGCCCTTGAGGCCGGTGTCGATGACCGCGTCCCAGTCTTCCTCGGAGAGGGCGGGAAAGGCGCCGTCGCGGGCGATGCCGGCGTTGACCACCAGGCCCCACCAGGCGCCGTTCGCCGCGATGGCGTCTTCCAGGGCCTGGCGGGCCGCCACGCGGTCGGTCACGTCGAACAACAGCAGGTCGGCCTGACCGCCGCCCGCCTTGATTGCCTCCACCACCGCCTGGCCCTCGGCCTGGCTCTTGCGGCAATGCACGGTCACGGCGAAGCCGTCGCGGCCGAGCCGCAGGGCGATTTCCCGGCCGATGCCCCGGCTGGAGCCGGTCACCAGTACGCGCTTGTCATTCATCACGTCGTTTCCAGTAAGGTTTTGAAATCGGCCGGCTCGAATACCTTCAGGGTGGCCTCGGCGACGATTTCGCCGGCCTTCTCCGCTTCCGCCAGCTCGATGCGGGCATCGAACGCGGCCAGCCCGTTGTCTTCCCGAAACACCTCGCTGGCCGCCACGACCAGCCGGGCGCCGCGGGGAAAGGTCGGCACGCGGGCGGTAAAGCTGCGTGTGCCGAGAAGCAGGCCCTGTTTTGGGGGCAGACCCTTCTCGCGGGCATTGAGGCCGACCAGGGTGGCGATCGCCTGCGCCATCAGTTCGATGCCGATCCAGGCCGGCATGGCGCCGTCGGCGTCGGCATACCAGGCCTCACCATCGACGCTTGCCGCGACGCGGATGCCGGTCGGGCCGGATTCAAGCACCCGGTCGAGCAGCAGCATGTTGTCGCGGTGCGCCAGGAGTTCAGCGATCGGGGGGTACATCTAGATCTCTCCAAGAATCAGGCTGACATTGCTGCCGCCGAAGGCATAGCCATTGCTCATCACCACCCTTCTCCCCTTCGTTCTCATGCGTTCTCCCGGTGCCGTCAGATGCAGGGGTGGCAGCGCCGGGTCGGCGGCGCCATCCCAGATGTGCGGCGGCAGGCGCGCATTATCATCCGTAAGGGCCAGCCAGCAGAAGGCCACTTCGGTGGCGCCCGCCGCGCCAAGCGTGTGGCCGGTCAGCGGCTTGGTGGAGCTGACCGGCAGCTCGGGCGAGAAAACCCGGTGCATGGCGCGGCTTTCCATTTCGTCGTTCTTCACCGTGGCGGTGCCATGCAGATTCACGTAGGCGATGTCGGCCGGCGCCAGTCCGGCGTCGCGAAGCGCGACGCGCATCGCCGCTTCCGCGCCGATGCCCTCGGGATGCGGTGCCGAGATGTGGTGCGCGTCACTGGATTCGCCGCAGCCGAGCAGGGCGACGCGGGGCGCGTCCGACACAGGCTCGCGGGTCAGCAGGAACAGCGCCGCGCCCTCGCCAATGTTGATGCCGCGCCGGTTGGCGCTCATCGGATTGCAGCGTTCCGGGCTGACCGATTCCAGCGCCGTGAAGCCGCTCACGGTGAGTCGGCAGAGACTGTCGACGCCCCCGGCCAGCACCGCGTCGCAGACGCCGGCCGCGAGCAGGAGTCGGGCCGAGACCAGGGCCTTGGCGCTGGAGGTGCAGGCGGTGGACACCGTGTAGGCCGGCCCCAGCAGGCCGAGATGGCGGGCCAGGAAGGGCGCCGCGGCGCCGATCTCCTGGCGGGCGTAGTCGAATTCGGCCGGCATGGCGCCGTTCCGGTCGAGCGCGGCGATGGCGGCTTCACCCTCGGCGATGCCGGAAGTGCTGGTGCCCAGCACAATGCCGACGCGAGCGCGGCCGTAATGGTCGATGGCCGTGGCCACCGCGTCCTCGATCTGCGCCAGGGCGGCCAGCAGCAGGCGGTTGTTGCGGCAGTCGAAGCGCGCAAGATTATTGGGAACCGTCGGCAACGCGGCGCTTA
The DNA here is from genome assembly GCA_964581195.1 of uncultured Thiobacillus sp. GTDB lineage: Bacteria > Pseudomonadota > Gammaproteobacteria > Burkholderiales > Thiobacillaceae > PFJX01. The sequence goes on from CAZONS010000008.1 coordinate 10,849, forward strand.
CCTTGCCGACCAGGGCTTCCCCTCCCGTCGCCAGCCAGCCGCTTTCCCGAACCATGCCGGACCCTTCGCCGGCCAGCAGGCGCCCGCGCACTTCCTCGCGGCTGTTGCCCAGGGCGTTGACCAGGCCGAGGGCGGAGAGATGGACGGGAATCATCGCGGCGCGACCTGTAGCGCCGGCTTCCAGCCGGCTTCGTGGGGTCCGGTGCGCGCGGCGCACCCTACTTGCTTGCTCATTTTTCCTCCTCGATCGCCCGCACGCTCAGCGTCAGCCCCGCGTCGGGCAGGCGGATGTCGAGTTGCCGATAGTTGGGCGCTTCGCCCTCGCGGGCCACTTCCAGGAGGGTGCTGTCGCCTCGCAGCAAGCGCCGCAGGGCGGGCGTTTCCAGCAAGTCCCAATCGTCGCCCAGGCCGGCGCGCACGCTGGCCGCCGGCCAGACCGCGATCTGCACCAGGGAAAGCAGGGCGCGGGCGTCGAAGCGGTTGCCGGCGAGGCTGTCGGCGGTGGCGACCTCGTTGTCGAAGCGCGCTTCCAGCACCTTTTGCCCCATCGGCGTCAGGCCGGCCAGGTTCATGTTGTTCGCGTCCACTTCCAGTTGCGCGATCAGGCGTTCATCGAACTTGCCGCGCTGGATGCGGATGTCCTGCAAGGCAACGAAAGGCGGCACCGCCGAGGTGGCTTGCAGGCAGTAGCGGGGGCCGCCGGGAATGTCCGGGCAGCGCGGGCTGGCGCAGCCGGCCAGGGCGAGCAGCGCAGCCAGGGTAAGGAGCGGAAATTCAGAAACGCGGACAGACACGGCAAGCCTCGGGTGGAGAATCACTCAACATTTGCCGGCGCTGCTCGCGCATGGCCGGCCCGTTCCACCATTCGGTGAGCGGGGTTTTCAGGATATTGCCGATGCCGGCGTCGGGCTGGCAATCGCAGATCGTCAGCCGGCCATCGACGTTGACCGGGATGGTCTGCCAGGGCGACAGGCAATGGCGGTGACGGGAAGATCGGTGGGCGAGTTGTTCGCCGCGCAACAGCAGGTAATCGAGATGGCGAACCGATAGCGCGTATTCCTCCAGCCCCCATACCGAAAGCACCGGCAGCCGCCGCGCCACGGCGCGTTTCAGCGCCTGGCGAATCTGGCGGCCTTGTTCCGGCGTGAACGCGGCATGCACGGAGCGGGTCTGGTTGGAAGGGAAATTCAGGTCGGTGACCATGAGCGCGTCGATGCCGTGATCGGCTGCGAAATCGATGATGGATTCGAATTCGCCCAGCGTTTCCCCGGTCAGCGCGCTAAACACCGCCGTCTCCACCGCCGCGCCCTGGCGACGGCGTTCGGCGATGAAGCCGTGGATGTTTTTGCTGATCAAGGCCATGTCCGAGCCTTTGCGTACCCGCTCCGCCATTACCGGGTTCACCGCGTCGATGCTGAAGGTCAGGCTGCCGATGCCGGAGGCGCACAGCGCGCGGGCCAGACCTGCGTCGAGATTCATGGCGTTGGTGACCAGGCCGACACGGCGGTTTTGCGCCACGGCGAGTTGGATGAAGTCGATGACTTGTGGATGCAGCAGGGGCTCGCCGAGACCAACCAGATTGATCCGCCAGGCATGGGGCAACGTGTCCAGTACCTGCCGAAAGGTTTCCCGGCTCATGAAGCGCGATTGCAGCTTGAGTTGGGTACGGGCACAGGACGCGCAGCCGAGGGTGCAGCGGGTGGTGATCTCGATATTGGCCAGGGTGGGTTCGCATTCGGCAATCGCCGTGGCGGCGAACGGGCGATCCAGCGCCCGTGTTCCCGCCGGGCTGGTCGCGAGGTGGCGCGGGCTGTCCGGCCAGGTGGCGGCGAAGGCCGCCAGCCCGGGTTCCAGTTCGCGCAGCGCGGCGGGGATCGCGGCGCGCCGCCGGGCGTCATCGATGGCGCGGCTGATCGCGTCGATCGCCAGGGGGGCGCCCTCTCCCATGAACAGGTGATGCCGCGCGCCGGCGATATGGACATGCCGGCGCGGGGTGGAGAGCCGTTCGTCCCAACGGCCGGCCGTCGACGCGGGGACCAGTTCGTCCGCCTCGCCCTGGGCGATCAAGGTCGGCGCCGGTATCGCTAGCAGCCTGTCGGACTTTGAAATCGTCGGCTGCAAACCGACCGCGACGGCCCCTTTTTCACCGGCTTCTTGCCCCATAGAGTGACTATGCGGCGGCAAATCCGGCAAAAAATGGGCTCGCCGGGGCCGATTTTCGCTATCGACGACCAAAGTCCGACAGGCCGCCAACGGCGGGCGGCGGGCCAGTCGGTTGACCAGGCCCACCAGGGCGCCGAGGTCATGCAGCGCCAGGGTGCGTTCCGAGGTGTGGGCGTCCCAACGTTGCGTGTAGTCGAGATCGATGCGCGGCGGGGTGGCGCACAACACCAGCAACAGCAGGTCGTCGAGCCTGGCCGGGCGGCGGCTGATTTCGGCCAGCAGCAGGCTGCCGCCGGTGGAATGGCCGACCAGCACCAGGCGCTGGCCGCGCCGCCGGTCGATGGCCGCCGCCAGCGTCGCGAGGCATTCATCCTCGTTGAAGGGCGGCTGGGCGTCGCCGCCATGTCCTGGCAGGCAAAGGTTGTCCACGGCGGCGGCGCCATATTGTTCAACCAGGCACTGGGCCAGGGGGGCGAGGTCGCCGGGCGCGCCGAGCCAGCCATGCACCAGCACGATGCCTAGGGGGGCGGTGTCCGGAGTCATGCCGCCGTTTCCAACCTTGTCGCCAGGGCTTTCGCGCCCGTGTGGCGGCCGAGTTGCCGACTGGCGAGGTCGAGGCGTTGCGACAGGCCCGGGTCTGCCAGAAAGCTCGCCATTTCATCAGCCAACTCCGCCGGCGGCCTTCTCAGGAATGCTACCTCGCTGGCATCGGCCCGACCGTCGAAGACCACCCCACGCAGCAGGCGATGGCCACAGCCCATGCGCTCGACGCAGATGCCGTTTTGCGCCTGTTCCGGTTGCAGGGGCAGCACGAAGACCGGAATTCTCCGGCGCAGCGCCTCGAACACCAGCAACTGGCCGCCGTGGCAGACCACCAGGTCGGTGCGCGCGAGCATCAATTCCGCCGGCAGAAACTCGAACACCGCTAGCTTCGCGGGTATGGCTCGCCATTCCAGCGCCCCAGCCTGGCCACCCAGGGCCAGCGCCACCGCGTAGCCCAGATGCCAGAGGGTGTCGAGGAGATGCCGCAACAACCTTGACGACACGCCACCAGTGCCGAAGGCGACATAGGCGATCGGGCCTTCCAGTCGATCGAGCGCGGTGCTTTCGGTTTGCGGGCACGGCCAGCCGGACCAGTGGGGCGGGCCGACATGGTGATAGCCGGCGGTTATCGGGAGCGGCTGGAATTCGGGAAAATCCCAAAGAAAGGTTCGTCGGCCGGTGAGGAGTTGCCAGACATCCTCCACCGGCGCCAGGCCCAGCGCGCCGAGCGCCGGGCGCAGGCGCAGGGCGCAGGTCCGTCGGAAGAAACGCAAGGCCGCCGCCTGTTCCTCGGCGCCCGCCTCGCCCGGAGCAAACCCCAGCACTTCATCGCAGGCCGGCGTCATCGAGCCGCAGATCAGCGCGTCATAGGGCACGTCGGCAAGCTTGGCCGAGAGCGGGCCGGTGAAACGGAACACGCCCAACATCGCGTCCGGCTTCAATGCCTTCAGCAGTTTCACCTCGGCGCGCACGCAGGCCTCGACTCGATCCGCCTTGAACCAGGCAAAACCGGGCGCCGGACCGGCATCGGCTTCCTGAATGTCCGGCAACACGAAGTAACGCTCCTGGCCGACGAGGTCGAGAAAGGCCGCGCGCGCTTTTGAAACCGTCAGCAATACCTCGTGGCCGCGCGCTTCCAGCGTTTCGCGCAGGGCCAGGCACTTGGCGAGGTGCGACAGGGTGTTGTTGCAGGGATTGAGGAGAAAGCGGCTCATGCGCGTTTTCTGGACAGGATCAGCGCCGCCGGCGCCAGCAGGACGGCGATGCCCACGCCCAGAGCGAGGGTGATGCCGAAACCGCGCAGCGCCGGCATCGACGACAGGGCGAGCAGGCCGAAGGAGAGCAAGGTGGTGGCCGCCGACAGCGCCACACCGACCAGAACGGCGGCCTCGCCCGAGCGTTGGGTTTGATCGGCGGCGCGAGCGCCTTCGACCAGGAAGATCGCGTAATTGATGCCCACCCCCAGCACCAGCAGCAGCGCGAGGAGGTTGAACAGGTTGAGCACCACGTCGAAATGGCCCAGCAGCCCCAGCGCCAGCGCCTGCGCCAGCAGCACCGGCGCAAGCACCGCCGCCGCGCCGCGCGGGCCGTGGCGCCAGGCGAGGACGGCGAAGATCAGCAGGGTGGCGGCGCCGAGCACATGGACGCCGAGGCGGCGGTATTCCGCGAACAGGCGCGATACCGCGCCGGGTTTGTCCACCAGCGTGACGCCGGCAAGACCCTGGCTCGCCGCCGACAGGACCGCGACATCGCGATAGCCGGAGGGTAGCGCGAGAGCGGCGACGCCCTGCGCGGTGGGGCCGATCCAGAGATGGCGGAACGGCAGGGATAACGGCGATTCCAGCCAGGACGCGGCGGCCAGGCAAGCGCCGTCGCGCTCGACCTCGGCCGCCCAGTCGGCAACCGCCGCCGCGCGGAACCCCGCATCGTCGAGCACCCGGCGCGCCTCGGGCAGGGCCTCGCGCAGGCGTCGGCGGTCCTGTTCCTGTTGCCGGCAGGAGGGAACGAAGCGGGAAACGCCTTGCAGGGCCACGCCGCGCGGCGCCAGGCGCGCCGCCAGCGCCTCCTCGCGGCGCAGCACGTCCTCGGCGTCGGCGCCCTCGATCAGGAAGAACTGGCTGCCGGCTTCAAGGCCGGTCAGTTTGCGCAGCGCCTGTTCCTGCGCGGCCAGGTCCGGCGGCGACTGGATCAGTTGGCGAATGTCGTCGTCGGCGCTCAGTTTCAGCCAGCCCGGCGCCGCCGCCAGCAGGGCCAGGCAGGCGCCAAGGAGAAAGGCGCGCGGCGTGACCCGTTCGCGCCAGAGCGAGAGCCAGCGCGCCGGCAGGGCGAGCAGCCGCACCGGCGTCCAGGTTTGAGGACGCGCCAGCCACCATGGCATCACCAGCAGCACGGTGAGCCAGGCCGCCGCCAGGCCGCTGATGGCGAATACCGCGATTTGGCGCATGGCGGGGAAGGGCGTGAAGGCAAGCGCGGCGTAGCCCACCACGCTGGTCGCCAGCGCCACGGCCAGCGCCGGGATCACCCGCGTCAGACCCTCGCGCGCGTCCCAGCGCGGACCGGCGCCCAGGCGCGCGGAGAAGTACTGGATGGCATAGTCGATCGCCTCGCCGATCAGGCTGGCGCCGAAGACCAGGGTCATCAGATGTAGGCGGCCGAAGATCCAGGTGGTGGTGAGCACCGCGGCGCATACCCCGACGCCCACCGACAACAAGCCCAGCGCCAGCGGCCCCGGCGAGCGGTACACCAGCAACAGCAGCAGGACGATGCCGGCGAGCGAGCCGAGGCCGATTACATGCATCTCGCGTTCCGCCCCGGCGCGCGCGGCCGTCGCGTGGAATACCGCGCCGGCGCGCAAGAGCCGCGCCTCGGGCCAGCGCCGCCGCATTTCCGCTTCCGCCGCCGTCAGGCTGGTTTGCAGGCGTTTCTGCAAGGCGGGGTCGAAGGCCGAGCCGTCCAGTTCGCCGCTGACCAGTATCCAGGCGAAGTCGCCCTGTTCATTGCGTTCGCGCGCCGTCAGCCAGCCGTCTTCCGGCGTCAGGCGAAACTGGTTGTAGGGCAGCGATTGCAGCCAGGTGTCGAACAGGCTGAACGGATCGGTGGCCAGCGGCAGCGCGCCGGAAGCGCCGAACGGGCCGGCGAGGCGAGCGTCCAGGCGGGCCGCCAGTCGTGCCTCGGTCAGGGCTTCGCCGCGGAGATCGGGAGCGAGCAGGCCCATCCGGTAGGGGGTGTAGAGGTCCAGCAGGGCCGCCGGATCGGGAGTCGGGATGCGGCTGATGACACGGGAGAACACCCGGCTGGCCCGCAAGCGTTCGCCCAGGAACCGGGCGGCGGCGCGCGCGTCGTCGCTTCGCGGCAGGCCGACCAGGAACACCGCCCGTTCGCCGGTCAGTCGCCCCAGCCGCGCGGCCGCCTGCTCCGCCAGGGGATTGCGCTCGGTCTGCGGCAACAAGGCCAGCAAGTCGGTCTCGATCGGCGGCTCCGGCACGAAACGCGCCAGCGTCGCCGCCAACAGCAGCGCGGCGCAACACAGCCAGATCCAGGCACGCAGGCGCATCAGTCGTTACGCAGCAGACGGGCTTCCGTGGCCGACAAGGGCGCGTCCAGGCGGGCGTCGTGGAATTCGATGCGGGTGCGATCCCCCCGCGTTTCCTCGACCTCGATCACATCGAGAAAGCGTCCGCCGCGCGCGGCGATGCTTTTCAGGAAACGCTCCAGCGCGGGTTTGGGGGTGAGATCGACCCGCCATTTTTCGGCGTCGCCGCCGACCTTGACCTCGAAATGTTCCTCCAGGCCGCGCACGTCGCCCTGGAATATCGCCTCGAATACCCGCCCCACCTGCGCCAGCGCCGGTACCTCACGCGCCGCCCGCACCCGGCGGGCGCCATCCGGGCCGATCTCGGTGACGGTCTCCGCGCCCAGCGCGTAACTGGCCTGATAGGGCTTGTCGATCAGCCACAGGACCCCCTGGCCGCGCGCGAAGACGACCCGCCCCGAGGTTCGCAGCGGCCGCTTCAGGGCTTGCAGCGTCTTGGTCTGGGTGAACTCGGCGTGAATCACCCTGGCCTGGTCGAGGCGGGCGGTGAGTTGGTCGAGGGCCGACGCGGCCTTGGCGGGCGGCATGGCGGCGAAGCCGAGCAGTAGGGCAAGCAAGAGGTTTCTGATCACGATATGAGGTCCGATGTGGTCGTGGTTGCCTGATGGGTCATGATCCCTTGGCGTCGCGTTCGCATTCCCAGCCCTTGATGGCCAGGCGCACTATCTTGGGGATCGGTCGCGCGCCGGTGCCGTATGCGCTGACAGTCCGTGGCGTGATGCCTAGCGCGTTGCCGGCGGCGGCGAGCGACAAGGCGTGGCGGACACGCCAGCGGAGGAATTCCCGCTGCGCCTCATCACGGCTGTTTTGTTCGAGGGCGTCCAGCCACAGGGTGTCCGCGCCGATCTGGATGTCGAATTCGGGCCATTCCACCGTCCAGCCCGCGTCCGCTACCACGGCCTGGTTAAATGCCGCGGCATCCTGAAGGGGGCGCAAGCCCGGGAGACGTTCGATGTCGTCAGCAAGACTGACGCTGTAGCGCGTGCCGTCGATGAATTCCAGCTCCAGCCGCCAGGCCTCGGAAGCGGTAGCCGATTTCAGTCGGGGCCGTTTCATGGATGCCATTTCTTCCACTCCTGTATCAGTTCATCCCGATGTGACGCGACCCATGTCAGCACCTCTTCCAGCAATCCCGCCGGGCAATCGCCTTCGCTGATGGCAAGGGTCATCAGATTGATCTTGACGTTGACTTCCCCGCCGACCAGATGCACATGCATGGGCAGATGATCCTTCTCGCGAATTTGCAGCCGGTACTTGTTCCGGAAGCGATGCTTCGTGGTCACGACCTCACCTTATGGAAATTATTTCTATATATCAAGCGTCGTTTCTTTCCACTCGCTCCAGCAGCGCCCTCGGCGAGACGAATTGCATTTCCTCGCTCACCGCGTCCACCGCGACCTGGATGGTGTGGCCGCGGGTGAGACGTTCGCCGCTGCCGGCGTCGAATACTTCATAGGCGATCTTGAGGCGGTTTTCGTATTCGACGAGTAGGGCGGTGACGCGCAGTTTCTGGCTATAGCGGGCGGGGCGGATGTATTTCAGTTGGCATTCCACCACCGGCCAGAGGAAGCCGGAGTCGCGCATCTGCGGGTAGTCGTAGTCGAGGGCGCGCAATAGGGCGCCGCGCGCGGCCTCGAAGTACTTCATATAGTGGCCATGCCAGGCGACGCCCATGACGTCGACATCGTGGAAGGGGATTTCGAGGGCGACCTCGGCTTGCCAGAGGTGCCCCGGATTCCGTTGCGCTGCATCCGGGCTACGCGCGGCACCCCAGAATTCCGCTGTCGCCGCATCCTGGCTACGGTCGGGGCTCATGCGTATAGCTCCCACTCTTGTGCCCGGATGCGTGCCAGCGTGGCGCGCAAATCGGCTTCCAGCGGGCGGTCTTCCTCCAGGAAGGCGAAGTCGACCGCGTCACGGAACGCCCGCAGCGTTTCCGTCAGGCGTTCTTCCGGCAGGTCGCCCTGGCGGGCGCGCAGCACGACGCCCTGGTTGACGGCCAGGACGAGGGCGGCGGCGACCTGTTCGGCCAGTTCTATCACGCGCAGGCAGTCGCGCGCGGCGATGGTGCCCATGCTGACCTTGTCCTGGTTGTGGCATTCGGTGGAGCGGGAGAAGCTGGTGGCCGGCATGGTCAGCTTGAGCGCTTCCGCCGTCCACGCCGAGGCGCCGATCTGCACCGCCTTGAAGCCGTGGTTGATGGCGGCGCGCGGCCCTTCGGCGCCGGACAGGTTTTGCGGCAGGCCGTGGTTGTAGCGGGTGTCGACCAGCAGGGCGAGCTGGCGGTCGAGCAGGTCGGCGATGCTGGCGACGGCGGTTTTCATGGCGTCCATGACGAAGGCGATGTGGCCGCCGTAGAAGTGGCCACCATGCAGCACGCGTTCGCTGTCGGGGTCGATGATGGGGTTGTCGTTGGCGCTGTTGAGTTCGTTCTCGATGTCGCGCCGCATCCACGGCAGGGCGTCGCGCAGCACGCCGATGACATGCGGCGCGCAGCGGATGGAGTAGCGGTCCTGCAGGCGCATCGGCGGGCCGTCGTGCAGTTGGCCGAGGTCGTTCCAGATCCAGGCGGCGACTTCGTTCTGCCCGGCGTGCGGTTTGACCGCGAAAAGTGCCGGGTCGAAATGTTCCGGATTGCCGCGTGTGGCGATGGAGGCCAGCGCGGTGATGCGTGTGGCCAGCCGGGAGAGGTAGTCGGCGCGCGCCCAGGCGAGGCAGGCCAGACCAGTCATCACGGCGGTGCCGTTCATGATCGCCAGCGCTTCCTTGGGCGCCAGCAGAATGGGTTCGATGCCGGCGGCGGCGAGGGCGGCGGCGGCTTCGATCGGTTGGCCGTCTTGCCAGACCTCGCGCTCGCCCATGAGCACGGCGGCGAGATAGGACAGCGGCGTGAGATCGCCACTGGCGCCGACCGAGCCTTCCGAGGGCATCAAGGGCGGCAGGTCGTGGTTGATCAGCGCGGCGATGCGTTCCAGCAGCAGCCAGCGCACGCCGGAGTAGCCCAGGGCCAGGGAGCAGAGGCGCGCGGCCAGCACGGCGCGGGTCTCGGAGGGGGTGAAGTATTCGCCGAGGCCGCAGCCGTGGTAGCGCATCAGGTGCACCGGCAGTTGCCGGGCCAGTTCGAGCGGCACCCCGACGCAGCAGGAATCGCCATAGCCGGTGGTGATGCCGTAGATCTCGCCTTCCTCGGTCAGCAGACGATCCACGAAGGCGGCGCCGCGTTCGATGCGCTCACGATAGCGGGGGTCGTCGGCTAGGCGCACGGTGGTGCCGTGGGCAATGGCGACGACGTCTTCGAGGGTGAGCGGACGGCCTCCCAGGACCGGGCTGTCGGTTGTTTTCATGTTTTCCAGAAGTCGTAGAAGTTGAACCATTGCAGAGGGGCCTGGCGGCAATAGTGCGCCAGTCGATCCGAATAGCGCTGTGCCAGGGCTTGCAGGGCGGCGGCGCGGGTCTTGCGCGGTAGCTCGATGCGTTCGGCGAATTGCTCGAAGTGGATGTGGAAGCGCTCGTCCTGGCGCAGGCAGAAGAACAGGTAGACCGGGCACTTCAACAGACTGGCGAGGATGTAGGGGCCCTGGGCGAAGGGGGCCGGCGCGCCGAGGAAGTCGGCCGCGACGATGCGGCCGTTTTCCGCGGGCGGGGTACGGTCGCCGACGATGAACAGGAGTTCGCCGTTGTCGATCTTTTCAGCCAGCGAGAGGGCGGTGTCGGGGCCGAGTTGGGAGACCTGGATCAGGTTCACGGCGAAGCCCGGATTGGCGCGCGCCAGGATGGCGTTGAAGCGGATGGCGTGGTCGGTGTAGACGATGGCGTTGATCTTGCGGCTCTGGCCCAGGTGCGCGGCCAGGGCGCGAGCGGTTTCCAAGCTACCCAGGTGCGAGCCGATGATGACCGCGCCACGCCCGGAATCGCGCAGGGCGTAGAGGTCGGCCTGATTGGCGAAGACGATGCGGTCGAGGTCGATGCGGCCCATCCAGGCGGCCACCTTGTCCAGCGCGGCGCTGGCGAAGGCGTGGAGATGGCGGTAGTTGTCGCGCCAGTTGGGGACGTGGTCGAAACCGTCCACGGCATGGAGACGGGACAGATATTCGCTGGATGCACGCCGCGCGCCGGGGGCTGCCAGGAAGAACCAGAACACGATGGGATGCAACAGCAGGCGGGCGGCGCGTTCGCCGAGCAGCCGGTAGAGCGCGAAGGTGAGTTCGAGGCCCCAACCGGTGCCGAGTTCGGCCATTTTCGACCAGTGCGTCATGGTGTGGGCTCTTGTAGCGCAGGCTTCCAGCCTGGTAGCCCGGATTCCGCTGCGCTGCATCCGGGCTACATGCTGCGCTACAGGGCGCTCAGCCATGACGGATCACCCTTCTTGCCAGCAGCAGTGGCAGGCGCGGCAACATGCCGAAGAAAAGTCGGGTGTGCAGCCAGGAAATGCGCAGGTTGTCGCTCAAGGGCCGGAAGTGCGAGATGCCGCCTTCCGGGTAGATCACCCTTGTCGGCCGGTTGATGATGCGCACGCCGCGCCAGAACAGCCGCACCAGGATCTCGATGTCGAAATCCATGCGCGTGCCCAGGCGTACCGACTCGATCAGGCGATGTGTCGGGGTGAGCGGGTAGACGCGAAAGCCGCACATGGAATCCTGGATGGCGAACGAGAGGGTTTCGATCCAGACCCAGACATGGGTGGCATAGCGACCGTAAAGGCGGCCTTTCGGCACGCTGGCGTCGTATTGGGGCACGCCGCAGATCAGCGATTCGGGTTCCGCCCGGGCGGCATCGAGAAAGCCCGCGATGTCGTCCAGGGCGTGCTGGCCGTCGGCGTCGACCTGCAGGGCGTGGCTGCGGCCGTCGGCGAATGCCGCCCGCATTCCGCTCATCACCGCCGCGCCCTTGCCACCGTTGGCCGGCCGCCGCACCAGACGGACCCATTCGACGGAGGCGGCCAGTTGGTCCAGCACGTCGGCGGTGGCGGTGTCGCTGCCGTCGTCCACCAGGTAGATCGGCAATTCGTGTCGCGCCAGCGCCGCCACCGTGGCGCCGACCGTGGCGCCATGGTTGTAGACGGGAACGATGAAGCAGGGGGAGAAGGTCACGCGTCGTCACCCACGCCGGCGAACTCGATCTTGCCGGCGGCATGGCAGCCGGCCGCCGAGTCGTAACTGAACGCCAGTTGCCGGCGCGTGGCGTCCCATGTCAGGGTCAAGTCGAGTTCGCTGTCCGGCAGCACCGGTTTCTGGAACTTGATGTTGAGCAGGCGGGTGAATTCACCGGCTATCGGGAATCGCGCCTGCCCCAGCCGCGCCGCCCAATGGATCTGGGCGACACCGGGCAGCAGCGGCAGGCCGGGGAAATGGCCGGCGAACAGGCTCAGAGTTGCCGGCACGAACAGGCGCAGGGTGACGCCGGCGTCGCCGACCGCCTCGGCGCGGAGGATGGGCAAGCTTTCAGTCATGGCGGGTCTCCGTGGTCGCGAATGCACGGGCGAGGTCGGCGACGGCCAGCTTGCCGCGCTCGTTGTAGGGCAGCGCATCCGGATAGCGCCACTGGCGCGGCAGCAGGACGGCGTCGAACCAGTGGGCGAGATGTCGTCGCAGGGACTGGGCGAAGGCGGCGCGGCCCATTTCGGCCAGCCTCTGACGGCCCGTGTCGGAAAGCGCCAGCAGGGCGCCCAGGCTTTGTCGCTTTCCGGTCAAGACCACCAGGGCGGCCTCGCGCACCCAGGGGTGGGCGGCCAGGCGCGCTTCCATGTCGGGCAGGGAGAGGCGTTTTTCCTCGATTTTGACGACACGATCACGCCGGCCGAGCAGACGAAAGCGCCCGTCCTCCAGCCTCTCGGCGGCGTCGTCGCCGAGGTAGGGTGTCGTGTCCGGCAGCAGGGGCGAGATCAAGGTCAGCGCGCCGTCTTCGGACACGCTGACGCTGAGGTCGGGGAAGGGCGTCCAGGCATCGTCACGGTCCTGGATGCGCCAGGCGATGCCGCCGGTTTCCGTGCTGCCGAGGATTTCCAGGGGCGCCTCGCCCAACGCTTCGCGGAATCGCCGGGCGGCGTCGGTGGCGAGGGGGCCGCCGGAGGAGAAAATGCGGGTGGCGCGTCCCGCCAGGCGTTCCAGGGGGATCAGGTCATGCATGCGCGCCAGTTGTGATGGGCTGGAAACCACCCGGCCCGGCCCCAGCCGTTCGAGTCGATCAAGCAGGAATTCCGGCGCGGCGCAGGTCGTGTTGTCGAACGGCCGGCCGCTGGCGAGTGGCCAGAGCAGGCGGAACAGCAAGCCGTAGATGTGGTGGTGCGGCACGGTCGCCAGCACCGGTCCCTCCTCGGCGTCACGCCACAGCCGTTCAAGAATGGCGACCTCGACTTCAAGCTGGTTGAGCCGCTTGCTGATTCGCTTGGGCTCACCGCTGCTGCCGGAGGTGTAGAGGTCCAGGCCGGTATGGATGGGGTCGAGTGGCTCGAACGGAAAGGAGTCAGCATCAGCCATCGGCCAAGTGGCGGGGTCTTTCAGCAGGCCGTCGGCATGCGATTGAACGTCGGCGATCGCGCCTTCACGCAACGAGGGCGGAATCACGGCGCGGCGACCGGCATGCCAGACGGCGAACAGGGCAACGGCGAAGTCGATGGGTTCGTCGCCGGCGAGCAACCATGTCCGCTCGGGGCGCGCGGCCAGCGCGCCGGCGAGGTTCCCCACACGGCCCTGGAATTCAGACCAGGGAATCAGCCGATCTTCGACAAAGGCGACCGGATGATCCGGCGCCCTTCCGCTCGGCATCAATTCGGCCAGTTTCATTGGGTCGCATCCACGCCGAATCGCCAACGCCTGAACAGCCATTCGCCGGCGAACAGGGCGCCCATCAGCAGGTAGGCGATCAGTCCGTTGTAGAGCACCCAGGTCTCGCGCGAGGCGGCGAACGCGGTCCAGGCGGCGACGGCGCCGTTGACGACGAAAAAGCCGCACCAGACCTGGGTGACGCGACGGGTATAGATCACCCCCTCGGGCGGCAGGTCGGGATGGCGCAGTCGCGCCAGTCGCTCGATCACGCTGGGGGGTTTCACCAGGGAGACGGCGAACACGCTCAGCATCAGGGCGTTCATGAAGACCGGATAGCTCAGCACCCAGACCGGGTCGTTGCCGCGCCATAACAACGCCAGCAGGGCCACCGCCGCCGTGACCGCGACGAGCGCGGGTAGCCCGCGCCGACGCAAAAAGGCGTAGATCTTCCCAGGGGCGCGCAGGGCGAGCAGGGCGAGCAGCGTCAGCGCGACTTCACGCGGCTGGAAGTGCTGCAGCGCGAAATAGACGAGAAACGGCAGCGCCGCGAACAACAGCCCGCGCGCCAGGACGAGGTGCGGCTTCAAGGTCGCGTTCAGGCGGTGAGGAGTTGTCGCGCGGTGGCGACCACGTCGCCCACGGTGCGCACATGCTTGAAGTCTTCCGCCTTGATGCGCTTGCCGGTGAGTTGCTGCACCTTGATGGCCAGATCGACCGCGTCGATGCTGTCCAGGCCCAGGGTTTCGTAGAGATGCGCGTCCAGAGTCACGGCTTCTGGAGCCGTCTCGAAATTTTCGACCAGGATGTCGCGCAGACGGTCGAGGATTTCAGCATCGGTCATGATCAGGCGGTCTGTTGGTTGGCAATGAGGTGGGCAAGGCTGCTCACACTGCGGAAATGGTCCTTGATGGCGGGGTCGTTGGTGGCCAGGCTGAGACCGAAACGTTTTTTCAGTGCGACGCCGAGTTCGAGCGCGTCGATGGAATCCAGCCCGAGCCCTTCGCCAAACAGGGGGGCGTCGGTTTCGATGTCCTCGGGGCGGATGTCCTCCAGTTGCAGGGCATCGACGATCAGCGCCTTGATGGCGCTTTCCAGTTCGGTATCAGCGACTTGCATGGTGATCCAGTTCCTTCGTGAAATAGTTTTCCAGGTAAGCGGTGAGTTTGCGCGCGGCGAGGCTGGCGGGTTCGACGCTCTCGATGCAATCGGCGACGCTCAGCGGCGGGCGGACTTCCAGCCGGTAGGTGAAGGCGCGGTGCGGGATGCGATACCAGGGCATGCCCTTGGTCAGGGTGGGCGGATCGCAACTCAGCACCACCGGCAGAATGTCGCGGCCCCCACGCAGGGCGATGTGGGCGGCGCCGCGCGACATCCGCAATGGGCGCCCTGGCACGCTGCGGGTGCCTTCGGGAAAGATGATCAATGGATCGCCATTCGCCAGCGCCGCCACGCAATCGTCCACCAGGGATTCCGGCGCGTCATTGCGGATATAACCGGCGGCGCGTACCACACCGCCCCAGAATGGACTGCTCCAGAGGCGGCTGTTGACCACGCAATTGGAACGCGGCATCAGCGATAGCATGATGACGACATCGAGAAAGCTGGGATGGTTGGCGAACACCAGCACATTGCGGCACTCGCGAAGCGCCTCGGCATTGTGCAATTCCAGGCGCATGACGCCCAATCCACGCAGCAGGCCGATCAGCAAGGCAAAGAAGCGCTGGATCAGTGCCTGGGTTCTCCGATTGCGCCCGGCTTCACCGCCCGGCAGCAATCTCAGGGGCGGAAAAACCAGTGCTGTGAGCAAGGAACCGCCGAGGCCGAACAGGCTGAAGCAGGCACCGGTTACACCCAGCCGCCAGAAATAGTTCATTCGCTCAAGCATGACCATGCACGGACAGGTGTTCGCCATGCCAGGCGAGATTGTCGCGTCGTCCCAGGAGGTGGGCCAGCAAGGCGAGCGACAGGGGCTCAGGCGACGGCGGATTGCCGCGGTTTTCGTTCCATTCCAGATGGATGCCTTCCCCTGGCTGCAGCAACAGGGCGAGCGCGTGGGCCGATTCTGAGGCCGTGTCGAAGTCCTGGTATTCCCCGGGCAGGGGTTCGTCGGCATAAACCAGCAGAATCGACGAATCGGGCGTGGCGGCGAGTCTGATTGTCGCTTCCAGCAGCGCCCAGAGTAGGGTTTCCTCACCGGCGGCCAGGGCTGTGCTGGGAGCGGGATCATTGCGGGCAATGGAGAAAATGCCGGCGGCGGAATTGTGCACGGAGAGGCTGAACGCGGCGGGAGACGGTGCCTCGTCGGCGGCCAATGCGTGCAACATGTTTACGGTGCGGCTCAGTTCGCCATGGCGCGAAGCGAATATCGCCGGCAGTGATTCGTGTCCTGTCGCCACCTGGTTCGCGACATGCAGGGCCATCCGGGCAAGTCTGCCGAGACGGCGGCGCAACAGCGCATCGACGAATCGGACATCCGGAGAAGAGCCATTGTCATCGGGAAGCGCATGCCCAGACCATGACTGCCAAGCGGTATCCTCTTCCATGCTTGGAGCCCATGACGCATACGCCTGGATCTTGATACTCAAGTTGTCCATTTCTTGATGCCCCCCGTCTCCTTGCGTACTTGTCAGCGACACTGATCTTATGTGCAAAACCGATATAAGTTTATCTGAAATACCTGGATCTGAATGCGCCATGCAGGCTTTGGATGTGGAAGTGTTCATCGCTGATACACGGGACCATGACTGCGAAGTTCTGGTCGCGGAATTGGGTGTGGACTGCAAGCATCGTTTGTCTGGGATCAGCCACCCTGGGCGGCGCGCTCAGTTCATTCTTGGGCGAATCCTGATCCGCCATGCACTTTCGTGCGGGTACGAGCCTGTCGCGGACGCCTGGCGGCTCGATGCGGCATCTGGCAAGCCTTGTCTGGTCGGTGTCGGGGTTCCGCACATCAGCCTTTCCCACTCGCGGCACCTGGTTGCCTGTGCCCTGGCGTCCAGGCCAATCGGACTGGATGTGGAATACTGCCGTGATCGTGATTTTGTCGCTCTGGCGCCCCACTTCTGTGATTCTGCCGAGTTGCGTCGCTTCCTGTCGATTCCCGTGCCCGAGAGGAACGCGGCTTTTTATCGGAGTTGGACCCGCATGGAGGCGATTTTCAAATTGAACGGGGGAGGCCAGGCAGAGGGGGAGCCTTGCCTTTCCTACTTTCATCCCGAGGCGGGTTTTCTCGGCGCTCTGGCTGCGTATACATGCCACCCCGTTCGGCTGGTAGTGCATCCCCCGTTTCGTGGCTAGTGGCCTGCGAGGGGGCGACCGCGAGCGTGCCGCACCGGTCCATCGTTTCGCGGCTTTCCTGGGCATTCATTCGACACTCCCCGGAGAAATCCGCAACGACCGGCCTCGGTGGGATCCATTTCGCTGCCGACGACCCAAGTCCAGCTGGCCGCAGGGGCGGCCTCAGGGGTTGAACGTGCGCAATCGCTGACTGTTCAGAACCGTGATGGTGCGTCCCTTGACCTTGATCAGGCCGCTATCCACGAGGTGGCCGAGGACACGGGAGAGCGTTTCCGGGGCGAGGTTGAGTTGCGAGGCGATGGTCTGCTTGCTGGCGGGGAGGTGGATGTCGTAGGGCCCTTCTTCGAAGGCGGGCAGGGACTGATTGAGAAAACAGACTACCCGTTGCGCGCTGCTGCGCAGGGTGCAGCTTTCCATGTCGTCGAGCAGTTCATGCAGGCGCACGGACAGGCTGGCAAGCATCTTGCGCGAGAGATGGGGGCTGTTATCCATCGCTTCCAGAAGGGTGCGCTTGGCGACCAGCAGAACGATGCTGTCCACGGTGGCCTGCGCCGAGACCGGGTAGGGTCGTTCCAGGAAGAGAACCGCCTCGCCGAAGGTGCTGCCGGGGCCGCACATGTGCACGACCTTTTCCGCGCCGTTGGCGGCGGGCAGAGCCAGCTTGACCTGACCCATGACCAGCACATGCATGCCCTCGGCCATGTCGCCCTTCTGGAACAGGACCTCGTGTTTCCGGGCGCGGAATTCGCGACTGCCCGAGGCGATCACTTGCAATTCATCCACGCTCAGGCCGCGGAACAGGGGCTGGCGGGACAGGATTTCTGCGACGGAGTGGCGGGTTTCCTGGATCAAGGGCGGCTCCTTTTCTGGGCGGCGCGATTAATACATTTAAAGCGTGTATCAAACTTGATCATTGTCAAAGTAAATAAAGGATAGCGAGGTCAGGATTTATTCCACGTCGAACCCGAAGGAGGATGACCGTGAATTTGTCAGGCATTTTGGTGATGGCCAAACCTGAGAGCCAGGAGCAGGTGGTCGCGGCGCTGAATGCGCTTGAAGGTGTCGAGGTACATCAGGTGGATGCCGCCGGCGGCCGCATCGTCGCGGTCCAGGAGGCCGCGGACATCCATGCCGAGATCGAGGGCGTCAAGCGGATCAAGGCGCTGCCCAACGTCATCATGGCGGAGATGGTCTATCACTATCTCGCGGAGGATGACCGTATTTACGAAGCCATGCCGCCGGAATTGATCGAGCAGCAGGATGGGTTCGAAACCTGTGCCGTACCGGCATATTTGAACAGTTGATCAAGCTAGGAGGCTGAGATGGGACTTTCGCGTCGTGATTTTCTGAAAAACAGCATTGCCGGCGCCACCGCCGCCACGGTGGGGATGCCGCTGTCCAAGCAGGCCGAGGCCGCCGTCAAGGCGAGCGAGGCGGGCTGGCAGTGGGACAAGGGCGTTTGCCGTTTCTGCGGTACCGGTTGCGGCATCATGGTCGCCACCAAGGGGGGGCGCATCGTCGCCACCAAGGGTGACCCCGATGCGCCCGTGAACAAGGGCCTCAACTGCGTCAAGGGTTATTTCAACGGCAAGATCAACTACGGCAAGGACCGTCTGACCCAGCCCCTGCTGCGCATGACCGACGGCAAGTTCGACAAGAAGGGCAAGTTCCATCCCATCTCCTGGGAGCAGGCCATCGACATCATGGAAGAGAAGATGCGCTGGGCGATGAAGGAGAAGGGCCCGCACGGCATCTCCATCTTCGGTTCCGGCCAGTACACCATCCATGAGGGTTATGCCGCAGCCAAGCTGATGAAGGCCGGCTTCCGCTCCAACAGCATCGACCCCAACGCCCGCCACTGCATGGCCTCGGCCGTGG
>CAZONS010000009.1:0-28937 GCA_964581195.1 uncultured Thiobacillus sp.
CCCGCGTCAAGCTCAAACACCTCTATCCGCAAGTTACGATGAAATGAGGTACTAGAAGCCGTGATGACCATGGGCCGAATGTCACAGCATTCTTGACTTTTGTATACGCTATTGGCTTAAATGTGGGGAAGGCATACGGGATCGACAGCCACGTCGAATCGGCCCCCAGATGGGTGATCTGGATCAGGGCGCAACTGCACCAACCCTTCCGGATATCGCCGTAGATCCGGGCACAAAGGGAGCGGCGATCACAGCCTAGGCCAGTTCCGGCCGCGTACATCTCGGGGGCAGGGCAGCACCGAGCTACCGAGGTAGCTCACAGCCCATGTCACACCCTCCCCTGTCCGCCCCTGTCCAGCGGCTAGCCGCTCTCACCGGCCAATCCCCTGAATCCGTCATCCTCGATCTATTGGAGATGATCGGTCAGCCTGCATCTCTGGCGAATCCACCTGTCATCAATCTCGATCAGCTAGCCCAGCTAATCGGGAAAACCCCCAAGTCCATCCTGGCCGATCGCTCCAGGGCTCCACACCGGGTTCCTCCGGCATGCACGGCACCCGGCACCCGAACACCCCTCTGGATCACCGCCGAGGTCGTCGCCTGGGTCGCCCAGCACCGTGAGCCGGCAGATCGTATGCACAAGACCATAGCACCCGTCGAACCTGGATCGCGACGCCGCGGCCGGCCGAAAAAGGCCGAGCAGATCGCTCGGCGTGAGCCGGCGTCGGCAGCCAAGGGGGCTGGGAAATGAGCACGATCAAACGGGCGCCACGCCCTCAGAATTTCCTAATCGTTTCACAGGAAGTGGCCCGTGACGTCCGCCTCAGCTACAGAGCCAGGGGCGTCCTCATACGGCTACTCAGCAATGCCGATGGATATCAGATGTCATCAGAGCAGCTCGCGGGCGAAGGAATGGAGGGCCGTGACGCAATCCGGAAGGCGCTCCGCGAACTATCAGAGGCCGGTTACTTGGTCAGGCTGAAGGTCAGGGGCACCCGTGGACAGTGGATCACCGAGACCACGGTCTAC
The DNA here is from genome assembly GCA_964581195.1 of uncultured Thiobacillus sp. Lineage (GTDB taxonomy): Bacteria > Pseudomonadota > Gammaproteobacteria > Burkholderiales > Thiobacillaceae > PFJX01. Next base: position 1,030 of record CAZONS010000009.1, read on the forward strand.
GACCAGCCGGTCCAACAAACCTCCGATGACGGATTTTCAGGCGTCGGAAAACCAGGAGCTAGAAATCCGACGCCTGGAACTCCGACCGTCGGAAAACCAGGCGGTAAAAGCAAAGAATCAATAGAAATACCAGTAGCTTTTTCTGCATCGCGAGCGCGCGCGCCGCGCACGAGTGCTGCAAAGAAAAAACAGATGAGTCACGTGCATGGAATCGCATGCTGGACCCAGCAGGACATTGAGGTCGCGCTGGCGCTCGAGCATAGGCACGGCAGCGAAAAAGTCTGCCTAGCGACAGCGGTGCTGGCTCGGCAAGGGGTGGAGCCCTTGCCGAGCCGTGTAGCGAAGGAACTGAATTCTACGAAAGGACATCAGCATGGAAACTATAGCATCTCACATACAGAAGCTGGCTGGGCTGACGCAGTACTCGGCTTCCAGCGCCCCGCCGGAAGTGGACTCATTATCGACCAATCGTAGTAATGATAATGACAGACGATCACTGGAAACAGCGACGATCATCGCCAGCCGGCTCATCGCCGAGATCGCCCGACGCTGGCCCGGCCAGGCAGGCCGCTGGGCGCAGGACCAGGAAATGGCAGCAAGCTGGGGGCGAGGGATCCTGGAAACACATACCGATCCCAGGCTGCTAGGTGAGGCACTAGGCAAGTTGACCAACCGGCCGTACCCGCCTGATCTAGGCGCACTGCTGGCTGAGGTCGCCACCACAGCGATCACCGATGACGAGGCTATGAATATGCTGAGGCGGGCTGCCAGAGAGGCAAGATCCACCTCGCCCGCATGGCACACCCTGACGCGACTGGAGTGCGCCGCCGCTCGGCTATTCGGTGCCCACGAACTGCGGCAGGCTGGTGCGCGTGACCTGCCTCGATGGCAGTCGATCCTGTCCAGCTTGAGGGGACAGGACTTGCCCCCCCAAGGGCAGGTGTCAGGTCAGCTGGAGCATCGTATCGATCACAGTGCCGGGCTGGCGTTATTGCGGTCGTGGGCGGCCCAGAACCTGAAATAACTCTGCAGTAGCGCCCGCCACCCAAAGTGGCGGGACATCCTCGGCCTGTGCCCCCAACTCCATCCCCCACCTATATATGGCCACTTTCGCCACCCCCACCCCCGCTCCGCTCGATTGCGTTTTTCGCCCCATCGTGACCGGTGATTTCGCCGTGTTACCGGCGTTTCGCGGCATCGTGACCGCGATTTCGCGGTGATCGTGACCGATTGATCTACCATTCCCCAACCACCCACCCGACTTCTCTTGATCGGTCACGATCAAGAGAAATCAACAGTCACGTTCCGCGAAATCCGCACTCGATCATGGTAGCAATAGCTGCGGTTGCCCTCGTGGTGCAGCCGAAAAACTTCAAGAATCTTGCGCATGGATAACCTGCTATTCGCCATGTAGCCCTCGGCAATCGCCCAGGGTGCCACGGTTATCCCGCGTGCTACGTGTCCCCATGATTCTTTGACAAAGTTACTTGTCAATAGCAATAGCAATAGCAATAGCAATGCTGATAGCAAATGACACAGGCAACAAATTTACATCACCAACAAATCGTGTTTTTCGCTGACTGCCTATCTGCGCCGCTGAGTGCTCCTGTACCCGATCATCGCTGGCAGTGCTTTCGGATCAGGTCCTGGCCACGGCGACTGCATCGTGGCGGTCCATAGCTTTGCGCCGCCGCTCATCATCCGCCTCACCTGTCGCCTGACGCCGCCGTACATCGGATACAGCCGTACCCATTGCTCTGTCGCTCGCTTCACCTCATATGCATTCCCAGCCTTGATCTGGGCGACCAGGTGTTTCTCCAGCAATCCGACTGTCCTTGCCTGAACCCGCCATGTCCACGCGTAGTCGCCCCGCTCTCTCGGTTCGTGAACTATCACGAAATCCGAGAACTCCGGAAGCCGAGTTTCCCATTTCTCACGTCGCCATACTGATGCCTCTGGCATCTGCAGAGCATGCTCGGTGGCCATCAAGATGACTTGGCGCTGCCCGGGATGGGATAACACCGGAGCGCTAAATGCCACCGCATTCGCGAGGCCTTTTTGCTTTCTGTCCTGGCGTTTCCAGGCTGGCAGGCGGGTGCCATATGCCTCCGCCCACTTCTCCCCGAGAGCATTGACCTTCTGAGCTTCGGCAATGAACGACACCCAGAGCGGATAGCCGCGAGTGAAATGCATCAGGATCGACTGAAGGGCTGGAGTGATATCGTCGTAGTGCTTCATATTGTCCATAAGTACTTGGTTACTACAACATGCTAGCTACTGGTAGCTAGCAAATCAAATGAAGGTGGTAGGGAAACGACAGTTTCCGTCTGCTTGTTCGCGCAATCGAATTCAGAACGCTCCCGAACGTAATCCGAGTGCGGCATCGCTCCCTGATCGATTTGGCGGCCCACCTGAGTGTCCAGCATGGACATTGAGGTGGGCCGCCATCCCGATCACAGCCACTCGCATTGCTCCCCGCGTAACGCGGGAGGAGGTTGCCAGCCTCCACGCTCCAGGACCGCCAATCCTGGGGAATCTGCTCATTGGCGCCGTGTGCGGCGAAAGTCGCATGCACGGTGCGAGGGCGAGGCAGCCGGGTAATCCCGTCCACATCGGACGGAGTAAACCGGTTGTTTCAGCCCTTGGGGATCCGCTATGGCGGGTCTGAATGTGTGCGAGCAGGAAACGGCGCGGAGGAGGAAATGCCTCCGTGTCCTGGTCATGGTGAAAGCGGGTGTAAGCCCCGCCCATGGAGACGCAGGAAAGCTGCGTAACGTGTGCCGCAGACGATGGCCGTCAATGCCGGAGAAAGACCGGCGTCGGCACCACTGGATGCGCGTCCAGGGGGTGTCGGTGGAGGTGAGGGTGAACGGGGTCGCGCCCGGAAGCCCAAGCCCCAGGCGGGTAGCGCAAACGTCTAAAAGCGCCCAAATGGGTGCAATGCGGAGAGTCTGAAATCCTTCCTCGCGAGAGAGGAGGGAGATAGGTGCTAGGGCTGAAATGCCTGCGAATGACCGTAAAACGGCAACTGAAACGTAAGGGGAACGCTTTACCACCTTCGGTCCCCTGAAACTCTGGAGATGCGCCAGAGGATGGCAGTTCAGTACAGCCGGGTCACATCTAGGACTCACATAAGTAGCCATGATCTAACTGTGGAAACCTCGGGCGTGCCGGTGTGATGGCGTCACATCGGGAACAGCGTAGCGAGCTGCGATAGCACGCAAGGGGTGAGAGCGAAGCCCGTGTAGGCATTGAAGCAACGGCCGAAAGCCGTCTGCGAGGCGAAAGCCAGATCCGGGTGGCACCGGATCGCCGACAGGGTGAGTGAGCAGAGCAAGCAATACGAGGCCCCCTTGGCGGGGGGCATGGGGAGCTGTGATGGGGCTTGGCGGCCCTACACCGCTCGGAGTTCATGGGCTTGGCGGCTCAATCAATCCAACGCCTTCCTACGAGAAGGCATATAGGCATGGCGTAGAGCCAGGCCGGAATTCCTTCGCCGATGATCGCGGCGAATCTCTGATTAGCGGCAGCCCGCTGCATCGGAACCAACCCAGCCTGTAACTCAGGCGGGGGAGAAAGTGTCATGGCTGCGTTGCGACCTGACTTCGTTTTAAGAGTGCTCCATCCATCAATCTGGAGTGTTTCCCACCAATCCCCCCGGGCCGTAAAGCGGTCCCGGGGTCTTCCGGACAGAATCTATCCAAAAAATTCACGCGGTAGGTGCCATGCACCGGCTAGATACAAGCAACACGTGGTGGCGACTGCGAAGCTGCCGTGGGTGGGACTTTTCACTCACAAATCGAAATCGGTGAAGTGGCCTGCAGGCCTGCGGCAACCCTGCGGATTTCGCGGAACGTGACCGATGATTTCGCGTGATCGTGACCGATCAAGAGAAGTCGGATGGGTGGTTGGCTGGCGACGCGGCGGCCGTGAGCCAGGACTTCGAGCGTGCCCCGGGTGATGCGCAGTTCCACTTCCTGGCGCACCAGTTGATGCGGCACGCTGTAGTAGTGGTGCTCGAACTCGACGTGATAGTCGATATTGACCCGGGCGCGTTTCCACTCGGCCAGCACATACGGGCTGGCCGGCAGGGGCCGCAGATAGGGGGCGTCGAGTGCCGCGAAGGCGGAACGGCGACAGCCCGGCAGCTTCTTGAACGGCCGGTCGTTGAGCTCCGTCAGCAGCGTAGCGATGGCGGTGTTCACCTCGGCCAGGCTGAAGAAGCGGTGATGGCGCAGCCGGGCCAGGATCCAGCGCTCGACGATCTGCACCCCCACCTCGACCTTGGCCTTGTCCTGGGGACGCCGAGGCCGGGCCGGGAGGACGGACGCGGGTAGAGCTGGCGCTCAAGCGCCCGGTCGTCCAGGTCGTCCGGCAACGGCCAGGACAAACCGGCGCCGGCGGCGAGCTTGAGGTACTTGGCCACCACGCCCTTGGACAACCTGAGCGCACCGGCAATCGCGTCGAGGCTCAGGTCGGTGGTGTGGCGGTAACGCAGTACGTCTCGTATCTTGCGCATGGATAGTCGCTCCTGGGGCATGCTCGCTCGCTTCGAAATAAAGCGGCGAGGCTATCCCCTCTATCCACACATCCTTCTTCTACTGAACGGTCATGATCACCGCGAAATCGCGGTCACGATGCCGCGAAACGCCGGTCACGATCGCGGCGAAATCACCGGTCACGATGGGGCGAAAAACGCAGCAACCCCGGTATCTTCCACCCGCACAAGCGGTTAAACAGCCCCCCCCTAAGCCCCGCCTTCGTGCGGGGCTTTTCTCTTGGCGTGGCCCTTTCTAGCGTCCTTCCTGGCCCTGTGAGCGGCCCAGACCCAGATCCCGAGGATGCCCAGGGCTGATATCGAGCCCAGGCCGTAGACGACCAGCTGCGCGGCGGTGTGGGTGTCCATGCCGAATTATTCCTCTCAACTAAAACACAATAATTCCACGATCGAGGACGGCCGGGCGGAGATCGAGGCCACCCGCGAAAGGTGAGGCAATTCAGGATGGGCATCGAGTATTGCAGTCCTTCGTCCGCCCGGCTGCTCTGTTGTTTGAAAGTTCCTCCTCGGGCTGACCTATAATCCATGCATATATATATTCATAGATCTATCCAAAGTGACCGCTACACAAGCTGATCGCATCCGATCTCTGTTGGCTCAAGGCCCAGCTCCGGCGCGTCAACTCACGAATTTTGTTGGAATCAGCCAGCCAACACTTTCCCGTGCCATCGCCGCCATGGGGCCTGAGATCGTCAGAATCGGCGCTGCCAGATCTATTCAATATGCCCTGCGCGATGCCGCCCGTGGCTTTGTCGATGTGCCGGTTTACCGTGTCTCAGCCGAGGGCCAGATCCGGCGACTTGGCATGTTGGTTCCCGTGCGCCCGGATGGCTTCGTCATGCTCCAGAATGATGGCGCAACGGTTCACTCCGACGGCCTGCCATGGTGGGTCCAGGACATGCGCCCAGCCGGCTTCCTTGGCCGCGCTTTTGCCATCAGCTTCGCCGCCGAACTCGGTCTTCCGGCCGACATCAACGAGTGGACCGATGCCCATGCCCTGCGGGCGTTGATCCATCACGGGGACGATCAGGTGGGCAACCTGCTGCTGGGCGACATTGCCCGGGCGCGTTTCCTCCAGACGCCCGCCCCTGTCCCAATCGCGGAATCGGACTATCCAGCCCTGGCCGAGGCCGTCGAACGCGGCGAGGTGGCGGGTTCATCGGCCGGCGGCGAACAACCGAAGTTCGTGGCCTACAACGGCCGGCACATCCTGGTGAAGTTCTCCTCCCCGAGCGACAACGCGGTGACTGGACGCTGGCGCGATCTGCTGCTGGCCGAGCATCTTGCCGGCCGCGTGCTGACCGATGCCGGCCTGCCAGCGGTCGAGAGCCGGATCGTGGACATCGGCTCCCGGCGTTTCCTTGAAGTCGAACGATTCGACCGAGTGGGGCCGCTGGGCCGTCGTGCCGTCCATTCGCTGACCTCACTCGATTCCGAGTTTGTCGGCGATGCTGTTTCACCCTGGCCGGTGCTGGCGGCCCGGCTGGCAGCTTCCGGTGTCATTACCGCCGAGGCCGCCGAAATTGCGACGATCCTGTATGCCTTCGGCGTCTTGATCGGGAATACCGACATGCACAACGGCAATCTGTCATTCGTCTCGGAGCAGGGTAGACCGTTTGAGATCGCCCCCGCCTACGACATGCTGCCGATGGCCTTCAGGCCCGGCAGTGGTGGCAATCTGCCCGACAACCTAAACTCGGCCAACCTGCTACCCTGCATCACTCCGGCCACATGGCGGCAAGCCTTAGACTTGGCCGCGTCCTATCTGGACAGGATCCGCGCGGACGGTCGATTCACGGAGGGCTGGATGCCGTGCGTGGTTGCATTGGGGCGACATGTCGAGGATGCACGTCAGGGGATGGGCAGGCTTGGTTGAACATTGTCGAGCGCGCCGCCTCGGCCAGGAACCCGGAGCGGGCGTAGTCATCAATGCGCTCCTGGGCTTGTGGGCGGCCCAGGCCGAGGATCGATGCCACCCGCCAAGGTGAGCGATAAAGGAAATGCAGGCAGAAGCCCCACTGGCAGCGGCTTCACCAGGCGCAAAAGGTGAGGTAATACAGGATGGCGGCGCCGAAGCCAGGTGAGCGAAAAAGGAAATGGGCCTGAGGGGACCGGCAGGCAGGATAAATTCAGGGGCTTCTCGGAGAAACCGAAGGTTATACTAACAACACAAGCACGCTAGTATAACGGTATGCACTATTTCGAACTGTCTCTCACGGCCCAGACGACGTACGCCCAGTTGCTGGATGCCGCCTTGGCATCTGAGCACTTTCGGTCGGTTGCAGACATATCCGGTTCCTTTGCGTCGAAGACGGTGAAAGGACATCGGTATTGGTACTACCAGATTACGGAGCCATCCGGGAAGCTTCGGCAGATCTTTGTGGGGCCGGATACGGAAGCGGTTCGTGGCTTGGTCGAGCGCAGCAAGCAGCCTGCTGGTATTGAATCCTTGGTCCCACTTTCCAGGGCTGCCATCGCGCTTGGGTGTGCTGCCGTCCTACCGCGCCATTTCCGTGTGATCAAGCGGCTTGCGGAATATGGTTTCTTCCGCGCCGGAGGGGTACTGGTCGGCACCCATGCTTTTCTGGCACTGGGCAACATGCTCGGCGTGCGCTGGGCCGAGACATCACGGACGCAGGATATCGATTTCGCCCATGCGGGGAAGAACCTCGCCGTGGCCTTGCCTGCGGATATCGAGGTGCAGACCCATGCCGCCATCGAGTCGTTGAGCATGGGTTTCCTGCCGGTATCCGGGCTCTCCACCAAGGCCGGGGCCTCCTATCTCAATCCGAGGGAACCCGAGTTCCGACTGGACTTCTTGACCACACTGCATCGTGGTGGGGAGGCGCCGTATGAACACCCACAGTTGCACATCACCCTTCAGCCGCTGAAGTTCATGGACTTCTCACTCTCCCAGGTTCAGCAGGCCGTCGTCTTCTGCCAAGAGGGAGCCGTGGTGGTCAACGTGCCTCATCCGGCCCGATTCGCCATGCACAAATTATTGGTGGCCGGAGAGCGGGTGGGAACCTTCGCGGCCAAGTCCAGCAAGGACATCCAGCAGGCTGCCGCGCTGCTATCCGTTCTCAACGATAGACGTCCATGGGAAATCGCTGAGGCAAGGACCGACTTGCTTGAGCGAGGAAAAGGATGGCGGGACAGGCTGCAACGTGGAATGACTATGTTGCGCCACGCACACCTCGATGTGGCTGCGATGGTGGATGGGTGATCGGCTTGCCACGCAACCGATCCACTCACGGTTAGTCGAAGCCATCGAGCAAGGCTAGGGCGGAGATCGAGGCGCCACCACCGAAAGGTGAGGTAATACAGGAAAAGGGTCTGATGCCCAGCTTGAGGGCGGCTTCACCAGGCGCCGAAGGTGAGCCGAACCGTCGAAAACTCCGCACTAACCAACTTGCCAACACATACCAACTCGGTTAGAAAAAATATATGGAGAAACTGGCCATGAAATGTCCTGTTTGCGGCACGGCGGAGCTGATCCACGACACCCGCGATCTGCCCTACACCTACAAGGGCGAGACCACAGTGATTCCGGCGGTAACGGCTGATTTTTGCCCTGCTTGCGATGAGTCCATCACCGACATGGCCGAAACCGATCGCGTCATGCGCGAGATGCGGGCGCTCAACAAGCAAGTCAACTCGGCCATTGAACAGGCCGAAGTCATCCGGCTCTCGCTGGCCGATCAGGCGTGTTTTGCGCAGGCGCTACTGTCGCCACCACAGCTGTCCCCGGCCATCGAACGCGCTATTGCCCGTCGCGGCAAGCTCTTGCGTGCTGAATGAGCCCGCGCATGACCGCGCCGCATTCAAGAGGCAGGGATTTGGCGGTGCGCCCGATTTCATGCCGCCTCCGACTCCCGCGCCGCATCGTCCAGCAACTCGGCCGACACGCCGCGACGCTTGAGCACTTCCACCAGGCGAGCGGTGGCGTTGGCAGTATAGATCGCCTCGTCCCGGCGCAGGCCATTGCTGATGTAGGATTTCAGCAAGGTCTGATACCCAGACAGCCCTTTCTTCGGGGCGATATCCTTCATGGACTCCACCACGTCTACCGGAATGCGCAGGGTGATGGTGGTCATCGGCCGGTCTTTCTCCAGCCGCTTTTTCAGGTGCTCAGTCAGCATGCTCATATTGTCCCGTCTGGCGTCCTTCCTGGCCCTGTGGGCGGCCCAGACCCAGATCCCGAGGATACCCGTGACCGAGATCCCGGCCAGGCCGTAGACGACCAGCTGCGCGGCGGTGTGTGTGTCCATGCTCGCTCCAAGTTGAAAGGTGAGGTAATACAGGATGGACCCGGCTCGACAGGGCGTTCGACGCCACTCAATCAATCCAACTGATATGCCTCACCAGTTCGCGCTCCTTTTCCAGAAGCGCTATCAGCATCTGCTTTCGCTCCATCGGAACCCCATCGAGTGCGGCAACCTGGGCGGGATAGTCCTGAGTGGACGCAGCCGTTTGCCGCAGTAGATCCGCCGCTTCGGTTTCCGTGTAACCAAACTTGCTCCCCACCCGCGCGATCTGCGCGTAAATCGGCTCACCAGGGACAAAGTCTATCGGCGTGGCCAGCCGGAGATTGTGTCTCGGCCAGGCCCGCATCGGCGCCGGGTCGAATACGGGTGCCAGCCGTGCGCCACGCTCGCCCCCAAGTAGGCCCAGGTTATCCAGGTGCAAGTCCCCGTTTCCGGTCATCAACGCGACCGCAATCCGGTGGTACAGCCCCCGCAGTGTGGCTTGCACGTCGATTGCGCTAACCTTGGCCAGCTTGCGGATCCAGTCGGCCACTTCCGGGAGTTCCAGATCCGACGTGGCGGTGACACTGGTCGAGCCGCCGGCGAATATGGTCAGCAGACTCTCATACGGGATCGGCAGACCCGCCTTCGTCCGGTCAAAACGCTCGACAGCCAGAACCCGCAGCCCCTCGATCTCGAGCAGCCAGCGCCTGGGTACCTCGAATCCCATCATTTCGTGGACCTGGTAACAGAGCGCTTCCAGAGCCGCGATACCCTCATAGCCGGGTTGCTCAATCTTCACGATGACATCCAGGCACCGGGCGCCGTCGATTTGCCGCGTGCCCGGCTGGGACAGTGTTCCATCCCATCTCGTTCTATCCGGGATGGCGGCCAGCAGTTTGGTTGTCATCCCCCCCACTGTGGGCGTCGGCCCCATGACGTCGGCCAGCTCGTGTGCCACCACCGCATCCATGTCGCCGACCTGGCGGATTTCTTCCCGCAACAGTCTCCATATCCCGCTGCGTCCTCCCAGGACGGCACGAGTGCTTCCCTGTCTGTCATACCAGGACGCTGCCTCGGTATCGGAGGGGAATACATCGAGGTGACCGATACCATTCCTGCCGGCCAGCATCAAGATCGCCCATTCGGTTTCAAGGCCTGGCGCAGGGGGAGGCGACTGCTTGGCGAGCAGATTGGCGTAGATGCGGCGCTGCAGATTGCCCGGGGTGTTGGGGGGAAGCAGCGCCATCAGCCGTGGATGGAGCGGAAAGCGCTCGGTCGCGGTGTGGATCACCGGTGCCGTGCCCAGCGTGTGCGCCGGCGCAATCAGGGAGAAGCCCGGCAAGCCCGTTTTCAAGAAGGCCGCGTCGTGGCTGAAGCGACATTCCCGCGCGGTGGCCACCAGATTGCCCATTTTGACGGGGTTTCCCCCCACCCGTGTCCAGAGGACGGCGTAGCGGTCAGTCATCGAAGAACCGCCCCGTCTGCAGCTTGTTCAGGGTTTCATCGTCCGGCGCCAAGGCGATCTTCATTCCCACTACCCGAGCCATCTCCGCGATGACTGCGATGTCGCCGCGGCCATCCTTCTTCATCCTTGATAGTGTGGCCGGCGTAATTTGCACGCGCTGGGCAAGCTCGGCAGCAGGGATCGGTGGCTTCATCGCTCGCGCTGTGCGAACGATGGTTTCGATCAGGTGTTGGGCATCACTGGAGGTGCGGTGTCGTTTGGGCATTTCGTTGCCATAAAGAGCAATATGCATAAATAAATCAAGAATAGTCCATACACATTATCTTTTATAGCAACAATGCCAGAAGCAAGGTCAGGTGCGTCCATCGAATTATTCCTCTCCGATAAAACGCAATAATTCCACGGTCGAGCAAGACCAGGGCGGGGATCGAGGCGCCACCACCGAAAGGTGAGGTGATACAGGATGGGTGGGTGGGTACCCCGCTGGATGCGGCTTCCCAGGCGCCAAAGGTGAGGTAATACAGGATAGGCTGATGATACGATACCAAGATAGTTGCAGCGACGATGGCGACGAGAATGGGGACAGCCATGAGTCTTATGTCAGGGTACGTGCGAGGGTTTCTGACGCTGCTTCTCCTGGTCGTCTCCCGGCGCCACCGGGAGAAGTAGCATGAGGCGGCTGAGCATGCAGCGGCTGGGAGTGATGAAGTAGAGGCTTCCATACGTCGCCTAGACGCAGCGCATAATGGCGACAAATCAAGAGTCGCGATTCGTCCTTCAGCGCGGCAGCAGAATACCCAAAAAGAAGGCGCCATCACGGCACCTCAAACATCCCGCATCGAGAGGACAGGGAGGTCTGATCATCGTAGCGCCTAGACGAAAGGATATCTAACCCTTGTAATCTCCTCCTGGGGTTGGCGAATAGGACCATTGAAGGTGGATGATGCTGAACATTGCTTGTGTCGATCTGTTCTGTGGTGCGGGAGGGCTGACGCACGGTTTCGTATTGGAAGGGCTTCCCGTCGTCGCCGGCATCGATATGGACCCGGCGTGTCGTTTCCCTTACGAGGCCAACAATCAAGCGCGATTCATCGAGCGTGACATCAGTACGGTCACCGAGAGTGAACTGGCCGCCCTCTTCGGGGATGCCGAAGTAAAGATTCTCGCCGGGTGCGCACCGTGCCAACCCTTCTCCACCTATGCCCAGCGTTATTCCCTCGACGGGAACGGGAAGTGGGGTCTGCTGTATGAATTTGCCCGTCTCGCTAAGGGGACCAGACCGGACGTGATCACCATGGAGAATGTCCCGACTGTGGCCAAACACGCGGTCTTTCATGACTTCGTCGATACCCTCGAAAAGCTCGGGTATCACGTCTGGCACGGCGTCGTGGACAGTTCCCAGTACGGCGTGCCACAAGCTCGGCGACGCATGGTGCTGTTGGCCTCTCTATACGGGAAGATCGAGATCATCCCGCCCACCCGCGAAAAACCCAAGACAGTACGGGAGGCCATAGGTCGATTGAGGCCCTTGCAAGCCGGAGAATCGGCATCTCGCGACAAACTCCACGCGGCATCGTCACTGACCGAGAAGAATCTCCAGCGCATCAGGGCCTCCAAACCAGGGGGGACGTGGCGTGATTGGCCGCAGCACCTCGTCGCCGATTGTCATCAAGTGGAGAGTGGTCGCACCTATCCCGGCGTCTATGGCCGTATGGAATGGGACAAACCAGCTCCGACCATGACGACGCAGTGTTACGGCTTCGGCAATGGCCGATTCGGCCATCCCGAGCAAGATCGGGCCATCTCGTTGCGCGAGGCAGCCATCCTGCAAAGTTTTCCGCGTGACTATGCCTTCGTGCCGAAAGGTGGGGAGGTGAGCTTCACTGCTTTGGGTCGTCTCATCGGCAACGCCGTGCCAGTCGATCTGGGCCGTGCTATCGCTAAAAGCATCGACTCGCACCTGTCATCCCTGATCGATCGTTGAGTCTCATGGCGAGGGCTGTTTCGGTGTCACGCATTCAGCCCTCTTCTCCCGAAGCCAGCCGTCGAATGGCCAAAGTGCGCCAGAAGGGAACCGGGGCCGAACTCCAGCTACGGCGGGTGCTGTATCGAAGCGGCTTGCGATATCGGGTCGACTACGTGGTACTGCAACGACCGCGCAGGGTCGCGGACATTGCTTTCCCCAGCTTGAAGATCGCCGTATTCGTCGATGGATGTTTCTGGCACGGCTGCCCTGAGCATGCCACGTGGCCGAAAAAGAATGCTGAATTCTGGCGGCGGAAAATCGAGACGAACCGTTTGCGCGACGCAGATACGGGTGGGAGACTCGAATCGATTGGTTGGAAGGTCGTTCGCGTGTGGGAGCACGAATCGCCGGTTACTGCGGCTGAAACGATAGCCAGACTGGTTACCGAGGCCAAAACAGAACGATCCCAATTGCCTTCAGCTTGAACCGACACGATTGACCGGGGAGTCGATAGTCCGCATGGAAATCTCGAACAAAGTAGATAACGAAACCTATCGTGCTCGCCCTGAACCGGGTCAGTTGGTGGAAGTTCGCCGTCGTCAGTGGGTCGTTGCTGACGTAGCTTCTTCCAAGCTCGAATCGATCTCCGCTCCCCAGCATGCTGTCTCGCTGTCGTCCATTGACGAGGATGGCCTCGGCGAGGAGTTGGAGGTCATCTGGGAGATCGAGCCCGGCGCCCACATCATCGAGCGTGCCGGTCTGCCGACCATTTCGGGCCAGGACGATCCGGACACGCTGGATGCATTCCTCGACGCAGTGCGCTGGGGGGCCGCCACCAATGCTGATCGCGGCTTTCTGCAAGCGCCCTTCCGCAGTGGCGTCAGCATCGAAGACTTCCAGCTCGACCCGCTCGTCCGGGCCATCGACATGGCCCGCGTCAACCTACTCATCGCCGACGATGTCGGCTTGGGCAAGACCATCGAGGCCGGCCTCGTCATCCAGGAAATGTTGCTCCGGCATCGCGCCCGCACTGTCCTGATCATTTGCCCGGCGTCACTCCAGGAGAAGTGGCGCGTCGAGATGCTGGAGAAGTTCGGTCTCGAATTCAACGTGGTCGACACGGCCTATATCAAACGATTGCGTCGTGATCGCGGAATCCACGCCAATCCATGGACGTCCCATCCGCGCCTCATCGCCTCGATGGACTGGGTCAAGAGCGGCGAAGGCTTGCGTGCGATGCGAGACGTCCTGCCGCCACACGTCAACTACCCGCGCAAGTTCGATCTCCTGGTCATCGACGAAGCGCACCACGTCGCTCCGGCGGCCGGGGCGCACTACGCGATCGAGAGCCAGCGGACGCGTTTCATCCGTTCGATCAGCCCCCATTTCCAGCACCGGCTCTTCCTCACGGCCACCCCGCACAACGGCTACACGGAGTCGTTCACCTCGCTGCTGGAGCTATTGGACGACCAGCGCTTCGCCCGGAACATCCTGCCCGACGACAAGCAGTTGAGTCAGGTGATGATCCGCCGCCTCAAGAGCGATCTGGTCGATGCCGACGGCAAGCCGCTCTATGCGCGGCGCACCTTGCAGGCATTGACGGTTCCCTACACGAGTGAAGAGCGAGCCATCCACCAGAAGCTCGACGAATACTGCGCCAGCCGTGAACGGACCGCCGAAGGGACTGGCAGCACGTTCGGCACGACGTTCGTCAACCAATTGCTCAAGAAACGGCTCTTCTCCTCGCCTGCGGCATTCGCTTCCACGCTTGAGAAACACCGTTCAACCCTGGCCGAGGGCGGCCACCGGAAGAACGGGGACGCGATGGCCGAGCGCATCCTGCTCAAGGCCATCTCGCGTGTGGATGAGGACTACGCCAACGATCAAGAAGCCGAGGATGCACGGTCGGAGGCCGTCGAAGAAGCCTCTCGTGGTGAACGCGCGTTGACGCCGGAACAACGACGGATGCTGGATGAGCTGAGCGGATGGGCGCAGCAGGCCAAGAACAGGGTCGACTCCAAGGCCACGGCCATCCTCGACTGGCTCTCGGCCAACCTGAAACCGGGTGGTCAGTGGAATGATCGTCGGGTGATCCTGTTCACCGAATACCGCACCACACACCAATGGATGCACGAGATCCTCGCCAGCCATGGTTTCGGTGGCGAACGTCTGGCCATCCTTCATGGCGGCATAGACCAGGATGATCGGGAGAAGGTCAAAGCCGCCTTCCAGACCTCACCCAGGGATTCGGCCGTGCGCATCCTGCTGGCGACCGACGCAGCGTCCGAAGGTATCGACCTGCAGAACCACTGCAATTGCCTCATCCATCTAGAGATCCCCTACAACCCCAACGTGATGGAGCAGCGCAACGGTCGTATCGACCGTCACGGCCAGCGAGAGAAGGAGGTGCTGATCTGGCACCCCGTCGATGGCGGTGACAAAGGCCATGCACCGGTCGGCGGCCATGGCGACGACATCCTCCGCGCCCTGCGCAAACTGGAATCGATGCGGGCCGACATGGGCAGCGTCAATCCCGTCATCGCGCCGCAGATGTCCGGCTTGATCGAGGGCTCGCTGAGCGACCTCGACACCCGCCTCGCGGAAGCCCGGATCGCCAAATCCAGGCGCTTCGTGCGCGCGGAACGTGAACTCAAGGAGCGCGTCGCCAAGCTGCATGAACGCCTCCTCGCCACCCAGCACGACTTCCACCTCACCCCCGACCACATCCTGATGGCGGTAAAGACAGGCCTTCGGCTGGCGGGGCGTCCGCCGCTGGAACCACACGACCTCGCTGGTGCGCCCGATGGCAGCGTCTTCAGGATGCCCGTCCTCACCGGCTCGTGGGCGCGCTGCTTGGAGGGGCTGCGTCACCCCCATACCTTGCAGGTACGGCCGATCACCTTCGATCACGCCATCGCGAGCGGCCGAGACGATGTCGTACTGGTCCACCTGAACCATCGTCTGGTCCAGATGTGCCTACGACTCCTCCGCGCCGAGGTCTGGGCGCAGGACGACGTGAAGAAGCTGCATCGGGTCACCGTGCGCACGGTGCCAGACGGTCGCATCGAAGGGATCGGCGTGGTCGTCATCTCGCGTCTCGTCATCACCGGCGGCAACCACCATCGGCTGCACGAGGAATTGACGGTCTCGGGCGGCCATCTGCGCGACCAGGCCTTTCGGCGAGAAGAAAGTGTCACCCGCGTCCAACAGTGGCTGGATGAGGCGAAGCCGATCACGGCGAGCGACTCCCTGTTCGATGCCCTGCGCGTGCGTTTCGAGCGAGCCCAGGCCGCCATTCTGCAAACGGTCGACGCCCGTTCGAAGGATCGCCTCAAGTTCCTCTCGAACACGCTCCAGAGCCGCAAACGGCAGGAGATCGACGACATCGGCCTGGTGCTGGATGAACTCGAAAAGGCCATCCGGAACGAGTTGAAGAAAGACCAGCAGCCCGAACAGCTCTCGCTATTCACCGAGGACGAACGCACCCAGCTCAGGCGTGACACCGCCGCGCTGGAGGCCCGCCTAGCTCGCATCCCGGCCGAGCGCCTCCAGGAGGCCCGAGCAATCGAAACCCGCTATGCCAGCTTCATCGACCGCACGTTCCCCGTCGCCGTGGTCTTTCTCGTCCCCGAATCGGTAGCCCAGGGAGGTGCGGCATGAGCCAGCCCACCACACACCACGATTGGCTGTCGCTGATCGAGATCTCCGGCCCGTTCCTCGCCGTCCCCGTTCTGAAGGAGGCCTTCCCCCAAGGCCTCGAAGAACTCGATGTCCTGAAGCGCAAGCGGCTGCGCCAGGCCTACGAGGAGTGGCGCGAGGCACTGGATTTCGACGACCCTCGGTTCCCCGAACTGCACGCCGCCTGGATCGACGAGGTGCTGTCCCGCGGCCTGGAACTGGACGAGGATGGCAAGGGTGACGTTCTTAAGCGTGCCGATCGGCTTCCCGCCAATCTTCGTGTCAGCCTGCCCGAACATGGGGTGACACTGTCTCCCGACCTCGCGGTCATCGACGAGCAGCGAGCCGATGAGCCCCTGATGCTCATCCACACCTACGAACAGGACATCGACCTCGATGCCACCCTGAAGCGGGATGGGTGGGCCGCCACCCCGGCCGAGCGCATGGTTCGGCTCTGCCGCGCAACCGGCTGCCGTATCGGGCTGGTGACCAATGGCGAGCGCTGGATGTTCGTCGACGCCCCGGTGGGCGCGGTCACCTCGTTCGCCAGTTGGTACGCGCGCATCTGGGGCCAGGAACCCATCACCCTGCAAGCCTTCGTGCATCTTCTCGGCATTCGGCGCTTCTTCGTCGCCGACTCCGAACGCCTGCCGGCGCTGCTCGACCGTTCCCTGAAATATCAGGACGAAGTCACCGACGCCCTCGGTGAGCAGGTTCGGCGCGCCGTCGAGGTATTGATCCAGGCCCTCGACAAGGCGGACCAGGACCGCAATCGCGAGCTGCTCCACGACGTGAAAGAGCCCGTGCTCTACGAGGCCGCTCTGACGGTGATGATGCGGCTGGTGTTCCTCCTGTCCGCCGAGGAGCGCGGCCTGCTGTTGCTGGGCGACGAACGCTACGAGGCCAACTACGCGCTCTCTACCCTGCGCATGCAATTGCGTGCCGAGTCCGACGAGATCCTCGAACGCCGCTGGGATGCCTGGTCGCGCCTGCTGGCGATGTTCCGAGCCGTGTTCGGCGGCATCGAGCACGAGAACCTGCGCCTGCCCGCGCTGGGCGGCTCGCTGTTCGACCCGGATCGTTTCCCCTTCCTCGAGGGCCGTGCCAAGGGCACCGACTGGCGCAGCGACATCGCCAAACCTCTGCCGATCGACAACCGCACCGTCCTGTTGCTGCTGGAGGCCATCCAGCAATTCCAGGGACGCACACTGTCCTACCGCGCCCTGGACGTCGAACAGATCGGCTACGTCTACGAAGGCTTACTCGAACGCACCGTCAAGCGCACCGCCGAGGTGACACTGGAACTCGACGCCACCAAGAATGCCAAGACTCCCTGGGTCAAATTGGCCGAACTGGAGTCTGCCAGGCTGGATGGCACCGACCGTCTCGCCGAGTTGCTCCAGGAGCGTTCCGGCAGTTCCGCCAGCCGGGTGCGCAACGATCTAGCCAAGGCCGTCGACGACATCCTCGCCGATCGCCTGCTGGCCGCCTGCCACGGAGACACGGCGTTACGTGACCGCATCAGGCCCTATACCCACTTGGTGCGCACTGATCCATGGGGTTACCCGCTGGTCTACCCGGCCGGCGCCTTCATCGTCACCACCGGCTCCGACCGGCGCGAGACCGGCACCCACTACACGCCGAAATCGCTCACCGAGGCCATCGTCGCAGAGACGCTCACGCCCATCGCCTACGTCGGCCCGGCACAGGGCACACCGCGCGCGGACTGGGCGCTGAAATCGTCCGCTGAACTGCTCGACCTGAAGATCTGTGACCCGGCGATGGGTTCGGGCGCTTTCCTCGTACAAGCCTGCCGGTGGCTGGCCGACCGGCTTGTGGAGGCATGGGCACAGGTCGAGGCGCAGGGGCACACGGTCGGCATCGACGGGCGAGTGGTGGATGCCGATGCCAGCATAGAGGCGCTGCCGCGCGACACAGAGGCGCGCACCATCGTCGCGCGCCGCCTCATCGCCGAACGCTGCCTCTACGGCGTCGATCTGAACCCGCTGGCGGTCGAGCTGGCCAAGCTTTCCATCTGGCTGGTGACGTTGGCCAAGGGCCGTCCCTTCGGCTTCCTCGACCACAACCTGCGCTGCGGCGACAGCCTGCTCGGCATCCATCGGCTGGATCAGCTCACCCAGCTTTCGATGAATCCATCCGGCCAAGGTCAGCTACGTCTGTTTGGCCAGAACGTCGAGCAGGCCGTTCGCGGGGCCATCGAACTGCGCTCATGCCTGCGCGAAATGCCCATCCGCGACATCCACGACGTGGAAGCCATGGCGTATCTGGACGCCGACGCGCGCCGCAGGCTCGAAGTGCCGGAGTGCATCGCCGATGCGTTCATCGGCGAGGTCTTGGCGTCAGGTGGCAATGCGGCTGCAATCGAAGGCGCGACCACGATGCTCGCCATCCAAGCTGGTCAGGCGGTCGCCGGTGACCGCAATGCCCTCGATGCCGTCATGAAGCGAGCGCGGGAAACCTTGAGCGTCGATCTGCCACCGGGCAAGCCCATCCGAAACCCGCTCCATTGGCCGCTAGAGTTCCCCGAAGTCTTCGCCAGAGCGTCGTCCGGATTCGATGCCTTGGTCGGCAATCCACCTTTCCTTGGCAATCGTCTTTGGAAAGGCGCGCTGGGCGAGAAGTTGCAGTGGCAATGCCAGATGGTGCTCGGCGCGTCGCCCGGCAAGATTGACCTTTGCGTCGTGTTCCATCGGCGTGCGGTCGATCTACTCAGCCCCGATGGCTGCTACGGGATGCTGGCAACCAGCAACATCGCCGAAGGCAGCGCGATCGAAGTCGGCCTCGGCGTCATCGTCCAGAACGGCAGCATCCATTTCGCCCGAAAGGGGATGCCGTGGCCAGGTTCGGCGGCAGTCGTCGTCGCCATCGTCGGCTTCTTCAGGGGCACGTGGCAGGCCGATTGCGTTGCCGACGGACGAAGTTGCCCGCGCATCGGGCCGAGGCTGGAACCGGAGGCGGCGGACGTCTGGGTGCCGCAGGCGCTGCCCGATGCTCCGTTCACGTTCGCAGGCGTGGATAACAGCAAGGGTTTGGCCTTCGTCTTAACGCCGGATAGCCTGTGGTTCGACCGACTCAAGAACGAGCCGGACAGTCTGTTGAGGCCGTACATCACCGGCGACGACATCACCAGTTCGGCCCTGAACCGCATCGAACGCTGGGCACTCGACATCGGCGACTTGGGCTTGGATGAAGTTCGCCGCCGGTGGCCGGTGGCGCATCGCTTCATCGTCGAGGAAGTCCACCCGACCCGCACGGTCTCAGCGCTCAAGAGCTACAAGGGACTGATTGACCGCTGGTGGCAGTTCTGGAACCACCGGGCCGACTTGATGCGTAGGCTACGGCATCAAGATCGGTTCATTGCATTCCCGAAGGTAACGAAATACCCGTTCAGTGTTCTCGCGCCATCTGATTGGATATATACAAACAAGGTTCTTTTGATCGGATTGGAAAGACCTGATCTATATCCGATCTGCTTGAGCTTCCTGTTTCGGAACTGGGTATATACGCACTCTGTTCGCAGCTTGGGAGCCGACACAAATACGCTCACCATCTCTATTCGGGAGGCCGTATCAACGTATCCCCTCCCAGCGAACAGCGTATCGCAGACGGGTGACGGAGCGGCGATGCAGTTCAACCGTCTCGCGGTCGAGTTCAGCGCGGCACATGACTGTGGTCTTACCGATGTGATGAACTCCGTCCATTCGCCAGACAACGCGGATGCGACGATCGCCGAACTGCGGCGTCTGCTGCCCGTCATCGACACCGAAGTCGCCGCTGCCTATGGCTGGGACGATGTGGATTTGACCTACGACTTCCGTGAGTTCGGCGGCGGTTCCGCAAACGACAAATGGCGGTGGGCACTGTCCATCGACGCCACAACGATGCTGCTGGACAGGCTCGTAGCACTCAACCGCGAACGCTTCGAGGCAGCGGTCAACGCCAACGGTAGCGGACGCACATCGTCCCGCGCGTGTCGTCCCACCAGCGCCGAACATTCGCAGCCCTCGCTCGACCTCGAAGCATGAGCAGCTACCCCAACGAATACCCGTCGCCAACGGAGAACCCGTCCATGACAAAACCCAGCACAGACCTAGCTCAGGCCAGTCCGACGAAACAGTTCTTCGTATCGATGCTCACGCGCGACATCAGCCTCGCCGATGCGATCCTCGACCTGCTCGACAACTGCCTTGATGGCGCAATGCGTCAGGCGAACGGCGATGACGTCGATTACGCCAAACATTTCGTGAAGATCGAGATCGCCGAAGACCACTTCTCCATCGCCGACAACTGCGGCGGCATCCCGCGCGACGTTGCCAAGAACTACGCGTTCAAGATGGGGCGCGAACCCGACGACGACCGCGATTCGGATGCCGAAACCATCGGCATGTACGGAGTCGGCATGAAGCGCGCGATCTTCAAGATGGGACGTAATGCGCTGGTGCGTACACGCCATGGCGACGACATGTTCGAGGTGCCGATCACGTCGCAATGGCTGGAAGCCAAGAACTGGGACCCGCTGCCCATCGATGAGCCGACCGAGGCAAAGGAACGGCTAGACGAACCGGGCACCACGATCTACGTCACTGATCTATACGAAGGCGTCTCGCGACATTTCGCCAATGCGGCCTTCGAGAACGAAGTGCGCACCGCGATTGCGGAGCATTTCACGATGTTCATCCAATGGGGCCTGAGGGTGGAGCTCAACGGCTCGCCCGTGGAGTCCGTCCGTGTCGAGGTGCTTGTTTCGACGGATGAGGATCGTCCGGCCCCGTACATCTACCAGAAAACGATAGATGGTGTGCTCGTCTCGATCACCGTCGGCCTGAACACTGGAAAGAGTCTCGGCGACGATGATGAGGATGATGCGGGCTTCGAGCGTGATCGTTCATCTGCAACCGCAGGCTGGACGGTGCTTTGCAACGACCGCGCAGTCATCGTGGGGGACAAGGGCCGATTGACAGGCTGGGGAGATGGCATTCCGCTTTACCACCCGCAGTTCGCCATCATCACGGGCATCATCGAATTCCGCTCCAAGCACGCCGACAAGCTGCCGGTCACGACGACGAAGCGGGCGCTCGACACCTCGTCGAACGTCTGGCTGGAATCCCTCGTCAAGATGAAGGAAGGTATGCGCATCTGGATTTCGTACACGAACCAGTGGAAGAACCATCCGCGCGCCGACCAGTCGAGCCATTGGGAAACCGCCAAGCCGATGCCGTTGAGCCGGGCCATCGAGGCCGTCGCCCTTCGTGCTGCAACGAAAAAGACGGGCGACACCATCGAGTTCAACCCACAGAAGGCCAAGGTCTTACCGGAGCCGCCGGACAAAAAACCGTCATCTCGAAAGATCGTTTTCTCGCGCCCTATAGAAGAAGTGCGTCTCGTCTCGAAGTCGCTATTCGATGATCCGGACGAAAAGCCCGGCATTGTCGGCGACAAGTGCTTCGAGATGCAGCTCACGAAGGCCAAGAACCAGGGGGACTGAATGATGAGCGCAGGTTCCTCTCTGCCGTACCGCTTGCGGCCCAACAAAGCCGTGGATCGGGAACTATTTCTGTCACTGCTGATGCGGCTGGCTCCGAAGCTCGCGCTCGAAAAATACCACTACGTCGGTCTTGGCGGACCCTTCCTCGAAGACTTTCGGATGATCCATGGTCGGCTCGGCATCGCAAAGATGACATGTATCGAGACGGAAGAACAGGTGCACAAGCGCCAGCTCTTCAACCGCCCTGTCGCGTCTATCGAATGCGTCCACAAAAGTCTCGAAGACTACCTCGATGAAACCGATTTCGATTCTCCCACCATCATCTGGTTCGATTACACGGAGCCCAAGGGGATCACGACGCAAATCGAACGATTCGCTCGCACCATCGGCACGGTGCCAATCGACAGTGTGTTGCGCGTCACTCTGAACGCAAACCCAGGCTCCCTTGGCAAACCAACAGCAAACTTGGCTGAGGCAGAGCTCCTGGAATGGCGACTCAAAGAGTTCCAGAAGCGTCTTGGCGCGCTATTTCCAAGTGGTCTGGCTGTCGATGGAATGACTCAGCGGAAGTTTGGTTTGAGTGTGCTGCACGCGCTCAAACTGGCAGTCGAGAAGGAAGCACTCAGCTTTCGGGATCGCCGGATCGTCTGGGCGCTCGCCACGCACTACGCCGACGGCCAGGCAATGGTGACCGCCGCACTCGTCATCTGCCAGAACGACGACAAGGCTGTAGATGAGCTGGTGAAGGGTTGGGAGTTCTACGCGACGGTAGATGCCCCGCATCTTCTCGATCTGCCCGCGCTTTCGACTCTGGAGCGGTTGACGATGGAATCGAACGTCGATGCCAAGGCCAAGATGGATTTCGAGTTGCCGAAGTCGGACATGGGCGAGAACCCGTTCGAGGTCTTCAAGAAGTTCTATCGCATCTACCCGCATTTCTCGAGAGTGGAGCTTTAATTGCCATGCCATGGAGCCCAGGACAGCTAGTCCGCCACATCGATGATCCAGCCAAGGTCGGTACGGTTACCGATCAGACCCGGGCGCGCGCATCCGGCCAACAGTACCGCGTGAACTGGAACGGTCGGTTGGACTGGCACTATGAAGATGAGCTGGTCGTGGCCGATTCGGGTGACGATGACCCTCTGGAGCTGATTCGTGAAGGACGCTACGGGCGCATGGAGGATCTGCGGCGCTTGCTGACCCACGTCCACCTAGCGGGACGTCTGGCAAACGTCGTCTACGCCATGGGGCTGACCCAGACCGACTTCTACCCCCACCAGTACAAACCGCTGCTGACCCTACTGGATTCACCGGTCAATGGTCTGCTGATCGCGGACGAAGTGGGCCTGGGCAAGACGATCGAGGCGGGCCTGATATGGACCGAGCTGCGCGCCCGCTACGACATGCGTCGGTTGCTCGTGGTGTGTCCGGCGATGCTCCGGGAAAAATGGCGGGCGGAGCTTTCGTCGCGATTCGGAATCGACGCCCGCGTCGTCGATGCGGCAGCACTCCTGCAAGAGTTGGATTCGAGCGAGAACCGAGAACGGGCATGGATCGTCAGCTACCAGGGCATTCGTGTTCCGAGCGGCTGGGATCCTGCAGAGAGCGACTCTCCTCGCCGATCGTTGCGCGCTCGTATCGCCGACATGCTCTATAGGCACGCCGATCGAGAATCCCTGCTCGATCTGGTGATCTTCGACGAAGCGCATTACATGCGTAACGAAGAGACTGGCGCGTGGCGAACCGGCAGCCTGTTGCGGGACGTCAGTACGCATCAATTGATGCTCTCGGCCACGCCGATCAACCTCGGTTCGGACGATCTATTCAACGTCTTGCGCCTCCTCGACCCGGATCATTTCGAGTATCCGGAGGATTTCCGCAATATCGTTTACGCCAACCGCCCAGTGATCGCCGCAAGCGATGCGGTGCGCGATCCGACGAGCGATGCCGATCGAATCTTGGCGGCGATTCGTGAGATCAAGTCGTCTCAATGGTTCGAGAGATCCGAGCGCGTCGATCGTCTGATCGAAGAGGTGGAGGCGATCGAGGAATGGACGAGTGCGAGGCGCATCGACGTCGCAGCCAAGCTAGAGCGGCTCAACCTGCTCGCGCACATCGTTTCCCGCACACGCAAGCGGGAAGTGCAGTCCGAGCGGGTCATGCGTGATGTCTCTGTGTTCGAGGCCGACATGTCGCCGGTAGAGCGGGAGCTTTATCAGGCGATCACCGAAGGCACCCGTGAATATGCGCTGGCCAACGGCATCGAGCACGGCTTCTTGCTTTCCACACCGCAACGGATGGTCGCGTCGAGCCCCGCGGCCTTGCTTAGATCCTGGCGTGACGACGTAATCGACGCCGACGCGATGGCTATGGCGATGGACGAGACGGACGAAGACGAAGAGCAGCTACGTGAATCGGAGTCTCGCCTCAAGGGCTGGCTGGCTCGTCGGGTGCTGCGGGACTTCGATGTCGGTGATCTGAGCCGAAACGATACGAAGTTCGCCGCATTTTCCCAGGCGCTGAAGCGCTTTTTAGCTGAGGATCGTGAAGCGAAAGCCATCGTATTCACCACATACCGTCCTACCGCCCGCTATGTCGTCGATCGGTTGTCTGCCGAGAATGTGGAAGCTGGTTTGCTGATGGGGGGCGCGGAGTTCGACAAGGAAGCCGTGCTAGCGGCTTTTCGAGATGATCGCAATTGCCGTGTGTTGGTGTGCACCGACATCGTGGCGGAAGGCATGGATCTGCAGTTCTGTCGACTCGTCGTCAATTACGACCTGCCGTGGAATCCGATGCGCATCGAACAACGAATCGGGCGCATCGACCGCATCGGCCAACGATCCAAGCGCATTCTCATTTGGAACTTCGTCCACAAGGACACCATCGACGCGCTCATCCTCGCGAGATTGGCGAAACGTATCGGAGTGTTCGAGAGCACCTTTGGTGAAACGGAAGAAATTCTCGGCCAGGTCAGACGGCTCGAGAACATTCTGTTGTCCAGACATTTGACCAGCGAGGAGGAGGCGCGCCTGATCGAGGAAGTGGCGCTCGCAATCGAGAACGCCAAACACAAGCAAGAGGAACTGGAACGAGAGGCGATCCAGCTAGTGGCTCACGGCCAGCAGTTGCTGGCACAGATCGAGGCGGCTCGGGGCGAGGGAAAGACCGTCACCCATCACGACTTGATTCGATATGTCGATGGATACCTGCGTAATGTTTCAGGTTGTCGGTTCGTTGCGGCACGTGGCGAATCGGACACCTTCGACATTGGTTTGAGCCCCGCCGTGGCTGCAGAATTGGACGAATTCCTCCGGAGAGAGAATTTGGTCGGAAAAACCGGTCTGGGAACGGGGCAGACGAGGCGATGCCGTTTCACCGATAGGATTACAGAAAAGCCCAAGCCCGGAGAGGAGATCGTCCATCGCTTTCATCCGATCATCCGCTTCCTTTCACGTAAGACCGAAGACGAGGAGGATCACTTTCCGCTTTATGCATCCAGAGTCGCTTCCGGTAGCATCGCGACAGGCCGATACGCACTGATGACACGATTGGCGAGCTTCTCTGGCGTGAAGGATGAGGAACACCTTCTCGTAACCGCCGCGTCTCTCGATCGTGATTCGACCCTCGACGATCGACAGGCGGATACTCTGCTCGACGTGGTCAGGAAATCGGGTGTCGACTGGCCGACGGTGGCGGTCGATGTCGCTCCGGAATCAGGAGTCGCGGCCGTGGAACGATCCGAGGAGCTACTCAGGGCTCGATACAAGGCACTCAAGGACGAAAAGTGGCGCGAAAACCGAGACCGCGCCGACGTGCTGTCGCAATTGTTGGACGACCACGTTCGCAAGAAGCGAGAAGGATTCGAGAAGCGGGTCGCTAGCCACGAGACCTACGCTTCACTGTATGGGAATAGCCCGGACGGCAAGCGACGCAAAGGCCTGGCAAACGCGGAGCGCAAAAAACTGGGGGACTTCCTGGCTAGGATGGAGACGCGTCGGGCGATGCTGGCCAGGAAGAGCCAGTCGTTTTCGGCGGAGACGAGAGAGATTTGCGTGTTGTTCGTGGACGTGATGCGGGAGAAGGGGGATAGCCATGAAGAGCTGGGAAGAACAGCTGAAGAACGTCAAACGCGCGCTGGGTGAGTCAGATCTAGGCGGGAGGCGAAGTGAGAAACCGATCGAAGTCGACTTCGAGCCACCGGAGTCCTGGTTGATCGACGACCGATCGATGTCGAATGGGGATGGTGAATCGAAGGGGAGATCCCACTCCAATCCTATCCCCTCGAAGGGGGCTGGCAGGCAGACCGGTACCCCCCGTAGGGTCGCTCCGACGGCCCGCAACCCCGTTAAGCAGACCGTCACGCCAAGCTCCGTAGATTCGTCTTCCGACATGCCGTCGGTGCCTTCGAACAAGACGACGCCCTCTGTCTTCAGGCCACACATCAATGGGTTGCGAATTCTGGCCATGCCCGAGTGGTGCGGAGCTGGTCGGTCGTTGCAGCATCCCGATCGAATGGGGGGCAGAACAGCCCCCATGGTCGTCAGAATCGGGGTGGATTTCGGAACCGCTTTCACGAAAGTCGCGATTCGGGCGGGTGTCGACCTGGTTCCCGTAGATTGGTCCGCCGTCACAGGTGACGAGTCGCCGACGGGACGCTATGTGATGCCCGGTTTCGTCGCTCGTGTGCCGGATGGCGAGTACCGTTGGCAGTGGCATGCCGAATCCAATGTCGAGGGGAACCTCAAGCTCTCGGCTATCGAGATGGCTGGCTCGGGCGTGTGTCCGACGGCCACCCTGGCCTACCTCGCCTTGGTCATCCGTTATTCCAGAGCGTTCTTGTATCGGCACCCGGAGGTCGGGCGAAAGCTCGAGGCGCGTTCACTTCGTTGGGAATTGAACATCGGCTGCCCTACTGAGCCTCACGAGAAACCAGAGGTCGTCCAGCTGTTCGGACGCATCGCGCGGACCGCTTGGCAATTGGCGGCTGGTGACGATCTCAGCGAGTCCGACATCGTTACCGCGTGGAAGACTGACGAAGCAGACAGTGGCTTGGAGACGGAACCAGGCGTAGTGCCGGAATTTGTGGCGCAGATCGCTGGTTACCTCGGATCACCACAGGTGAACGAAGGACTGCACGCACTAATCGACATCGGCGCGGCCACGCTCGACGTGGCGACGTTCAACGTCGTCTTGCCAACCGATCTCGACTCATCTCCGCGAATTCCGATTTTCTTCTCGGCCGTCCGCCCGCTTGGAACTCATTACCTATCTTACAACCGCCATACCCTACTAAACCTCGATATGAAATGGGACGACGCCGCGCCGGTCGAGCCGACCGATGGCTTTGCGAAACGACACGGCAAAACCCAGGACGAAGTCGATGCAGCAGATTCTGAATTCATGAATAGGGTCGTGAAATGTGTCACGAACGTCATCGATTCCACACGGACCAACGCGCGGGGGGTGGCAGTGCCGCGCGACCGCTTTGGGCAATATCCCAAGGGATCGGTGTGGTGCGACGGATTGCCGATATTCGTCACTGGCGGTGGATCCGGTTATGAGTTCTATCGCAGGGCCATCGAAGCGGTACAGGTGGAGTTGAAGCAACACATAGGACCGGCGAGCCAATTCCGATTCATCGAACTCGATCCACTCGGCACTATGGTCCCGCACTTCGGCATCGACTCTGGAGGCAGACTCACCGTCGCGATCGGTCTGACGCAGGACGCTGAGAACATCGCTCGCGTCATCCCGCATCGCGATATCGAAGCGATTACCCTGACCCCAAAGGAGCGTGTCGACCATAGCGAGATCTATGGCGACAGGTGAAACGACGCGAAGCTTCTTTATTCGACAGGCATATCGATCCTGGAAAATGCCGATGAGGTGTAACTGATGCATGAGAAAGACAAGAAAGTATCGAATGAAGAGACAGGCAAGCAGCCTCGGGCCTGGATAGTCGTCGATCATGCCCTCGGCACTGATCCCAGGTTAGCGCCACACACCTTGGTCTTGGCGGGAGACCACTCCGTGTATCAAGACATCGCCGAGGACGTTTGGGTGCTCGTGCTGAGCCCTGCAGGGGAGATCGTCCGCGCCGGGCGCGTGCTGCGGCTTCGTTCCGACCTCGAAACCACCACGATCTTTTTCGACCGACTGTCCGTCGCCGATGCCCCGGTGCCGATCGCCAGTGTCTCGTTGGCCCCGCCGTCTTCGGGGAACGTCGGGAGCGTCCCGTGGGACGAGTTCGTCGCGATCTTGTCCACGGCACTGCATCAGACCGTCGGTGGCATGCCGCTGGTCGAGGATCGGGCCTACATACGCGAGCTGCTGCAAATGGCCGTGCTGGACGACCTGCTCGGCCCGGCGGGCGGCCCGCACGAGCGTATCGTGGACATGAGCGTGCGCGACCGCTATCTGGTCGGCAAGCTGGCACCGCGCGAAGCGGCCCAGGGTGGTATCGAAGGTCTGGAAGGCCCGTTGGC
>CAZONS010000010.1:0-26715 GCA_964581195.1 uncultured Thiobacillus sp.
TCGCTTTCCTGAAGCTGGCGCCGGGCGATCCGGTCAGCATCATGCTGGGTTCGGATTATTCAAAGGCGTCCCACGATCAGCTGACCCATGATCTCGGCCTCGACCAGCCCGTGCTGTTCCAATACGGGAACTGGCTGGCCGACTTCGTGCGCGGCGACTGGGGCACGTCCTACATCACCAGTCAGGACATTTTCGAGCTGGCGGTGCTGCAGGCGCTGCCTGTGACGCTGACGCTGGCCGCGTTTTCGCTGCTGATCGCGCTGGTGATCGGCATTCCCACCGGGGTGCTGGCCGCGCTCTATCGCAACAGCTGGATCGACATGCTGGCGACCACGCTGGCCATCGGCGGCAATGCCTTCCCCAGCTTTTATCTCGGCATCCTCCTGATCTGGGTGTTCGGGGTCGATCTGGGCTGGTTCCCCGTGCTGGGATTCGTCGCGCCCTGGGAAGACTTCTGGCAGGGGTTGTGGCACCTGACCCTGCCGGCGGTCACGTTGGGCGCCTGGTACGTCGGACTGATCGCGCGCATCACGCGCTCCAGCCTGCTGGAGGTGCTCGGGCAGCCGTACATCATGGCCGCCAAGGCGCGCGGCGAACCGGCCTGGCGCGTGGTGTGGGTGCACGGCATGCGCAACGTGCTGATGCCACTGGTCACCGTCATCGGCCTGCAGCTCGGCGGCATGCTGCGCGGCGCGGTGATGACCGAGGTGGTATTCGCGCTGCCCGGGCTCGGCATGATGGTCACCACTGCCGTGCTCAACCGTGAATACATCGTGGTGCAGGCCGGCATCATGCTCACCGGCCTGCTGTTCGTGGCGGTCAACCTCGCCGTCGACCAGACCTACCAGTTCCTCGATCCACGCCTTCGGAGACGCTGAGCATGAGTCAAGCGCTCGATATCCTCGCTGTACCAACCCGGGAGTCGCAATGGAAGCGACATTTCCTGCAACCGCTGCTGCGGCAACGCGGCGCCATGGTCGGCCTCGCGATCATTGCCGTCTATGTTCTCGCGGCCGTGTTCGCCCCCTGGCTGGCCACCCATGATCCCACCGCCCAGGATCTGATGGCGGCGCTGCAAGGGCCGAGTGCCGCGCACTGGCTGGGTACCGATTCCTACGGCCAGGACCTGTATTCGCGGCTGCTCTATGGCGCGCAACTGGCGCTGATCATCGGCTTTGCCTCGGTCGCCCTCGGCCTCGTCGTCGGCGTGGCCATCGGCCTCGCTGCCGGCCTGATGGGTGGGCGCATCGAGTGGGTGTTGATGCGCATCGTCGACGGCCTGCTCGCCTTTCCGGAACTGATCCTGGCGATGGCGTTCATGGCGGTGCTCGGACTCGGCACCGAAAATGTCGTCTACGCGCTGGCGCTATCCTTTGTCGGCCCCTTCGCGCGGATGACCCGTGGCGATGTGCTGCAGGTGAAGAATCAACCCTACATCGAGGCGGCGAGGCTGATGGGGGTGCCGACCGTGGCCGTCATCTGGCGCCATGTGCTGCCCAATGTGGTGTCGCCCATCCTGGTGCAGGCCGGTATGCGGATCAGCATTGCCATTCTGCTGGAGTCGGGGCTGTCCTTCCTCGGCATCGGCGTGGTGCCGCCGACGCCGGACTGGGGCCTGATGATCGCCGAGGGTCGCGGCTTCATCACCATGGCGCCGTGGATCTCGGGCGTACCCGGTGTGGCCCTGGCGATCCTCCTGGTAGCACTGAATCTGCTGGGCGATGGTCTGCGTGACGCCTTTGATCCCACCACCCGGAAGGAGGCCTCATGACCCGCGCAGTTGCCTTTAACCCAGTGGCTGCCGATATGCCGTCGAGTGAGGCGCCTTTGCTCGACTTGCGCGATCTCAGCTTGCGTCGCGGCAAGGCCGTCGTGCTCGATGGCGTCAACCTGGACCTTCACCCCGGCGAGACTCTGGGGCTGGTCGGCGAATCTGGCGCCGGGAAATCCACCCTTGCCCTGGCCCTCATCGGCCTGCTGCGCGTGCCCGAAGTGCAACTCGATGGAAGCATGCGCTTTCGTGGCACCGAGCTCACCCAACTCGGGGAGGCGGACTATCGCCGTCTGCGCGGTAACAAGATCGGCCTGATTTTTCAGGATGCGACCGCCGCCCTCAACCCATGCTTCACCGTGGGCGAACAGATCGCCGAGCCGCTCAAGCGGCATCTGGGGCTGCCGAAATGGGACCGCCGGGAACGGGCGACGGAGCTGATGCACAGCGTCGGCATTCCCGAACCGCGCCTGCGGCTCGACGCCTACCCGCACGAACTGTCCGGCGGCATGCAGCAGCGCGTGATGATCGCCATCGCGCTGGCCTGCAATCCCGAACTGCTGCTCGCCGACGAACCCACCAGCGCGCTCGACGTCACCATCCAGGCGCAGATCATGGAGCTGATCCTGGACCGCGTGCGGGCGCTGAATTCGAGCGCGATATTCGTGCTGCACGATCTCGCGCTGGGCGCGCAGGTATGCGACCGCATCGCGGTCATGTATGCCGGGCAGATCGTCGAGGAAGGCCCCAGTGAGCGGGTGCTCGCCGCGCCGTTGCATCCCTATACCCAGGGGCTCAAGTCGTGCGTCGTCGAGCTGGGCTCGCACACGCTGGTGCCCATCCCGGGCCAGATCCCGCCCTTGAACGCCATGCCCGGCGGCTGCCGTTTCGCGCCGCGCTGTCCCAAGGCAAAGGCGATCTGCGGCGAGCAGCGTCCGCGGGCCGAAACGCGCGACGGCCGTCAGGTCGCCTGCTGGTTCATCGATTAGGTGCACATGATGCTAGAACCCATTTTTTCCCTGCTCGACGTCGAACGCAGCTACATCTTGCGCGGCAGCGGCTGGTTCCGCCGCGACGCGCGCCAACTCAAGGCGCTCGACGGCGTGCGTCTGGAATTGCGGCGCGGCGACACCCTCGCGCTGGTTGGCGAAAGCGGCTCCGGCAAGTCCACGCTGATCCGCCTCATGCTCGGCCTCGAACCGGCCAGCGACGGCCGTGTTTTATACGGCCAGCGCGATCTGTCACAGCTCGACGCCGAAGCCAGAAAACGCTTTGCGCGCGAGGTGGCGTTCATCTACCAGAATGCCCGCGGCTCGATGAATCCGCGCATGCGCATCGAGGACATCCTGGCCGAGCCGATCCGTTTGCACCGCTTGTGCGCGGAGAGCGAAATCCCCGGGCGCGTCGAGGCGCTGCTTGAGCGCGTGGGACTGCCCGCCGTTTTGCTGCGGCGCTTTCCCAGCGAGCTGTCCGGCGGCCAGATCCGCCGCGTCGCCATCGCCCGCGCGCTGGCCGCCGAACCCGAGGTCATCATGGCCGACGAGTCGGTGGCGGGACTCGATGTCTCGGTGCAGGCCCAGGTGCTCAACCTGCTGCGCGACCTCTGCCGCGAGTCCGGCATCACCCTGGTGTTCATCACGCACGACCTCGGCGTGGCCAGCTACCTGTGCGAGCGGATCGCCGTGCTCTACCTGGGCCGCATCGTCGAGCAGGGGCCGACCGACGCCATCCTCAACACGCCACGACATCCCTACACGCGGGCGCTGCTGCGGGCGTTTCCGCGCTTCGACATGCCGCTCAAGTCCTCGCTGAGCGGCGAAATCCCGAGCCCGGTCAACCTGCCCAAAGGCTGCCGTTTCGCCGGACGCTGTCCGCAGGTCCGGCCCGCCTGCCGCGAGACCGATCCGGCCCTGGCCGCGCTCGATGCGGGCCGGCAGGTGGCCTGTTTGTTTCCGGTTGCCGCAGCATGACGAGCCGCTATGCAACGTCCTCGCGCGGCGTGGTGACCTCGCCGCACTTTCTGGCGACGGCCGCCGGCCAGGCTGTGCTCAAAGCCGGCGGCAACGCCATCGAAGCCGCGCTCGCCGTCGGCAGCACCCTCAGCGTGGTCTATCCGCACATGAACAGCCTCGGTGGCGACGGCTTCTGGCTGCTCTGCGACGAGGCGGGAAAGCTGACTGGCCTCGACGGCGCCGGTCCCGCCGGACAGGCCTACACGCCTGATTTTTATGCCGCGCAAGGCCTCGATGCGATTCCCGCACGCGGCCCCCATGCCGCCAATACGGTGGCCGGCCTGGTGTCGGTCTGGGGCGCCGCGCATGCGCTCAGCCGCACGCACTGGAACGGTCGTCTCGACTGGCGGGCGGTGCTTGATCCCGCACATGACCATGCCGAACAGGGGTTCGCGTGCAGCGCCAGCCAGGGCGATTTCCTGACGCAAAAATGGGATGAACTCGGCGAATTCGACACGCTGACCGGCATCTATGCGCCCGGCGGGCAGCCAACCCCGGCCGGGGCCACCTTCCAGCAACCGCGGCTCGCCGAAAGTCTGCGCCTGCTGCAACGGGACGGGGCCGACAGCTTTTATCGCGGCGAGCTCGGGCGCCGGGTCGCGCAAGGTCTGTCCGATGCCGGCAGTCTGTTGCGCGCCGACGATCTGGCTGCATTTCGCTGCCGCCAGGTCGACCCCATCAGCGTGCCTTACCGCAACGGCCTGGCGGTCAACATGCCGCCACCGACCCAGGGGCTGGCTTCCCTGCTTATCCTGGGCCAACTCGATCACTTTGAGCTGGCGCGCCACCCGCACCGCTCCGCCGACTACGTGCATCTGCTGGTCGAGGCGACCAAGCAGGCCTTCCGCCTGCGCGACCGCCACGTGGCCGATCCGGACCACGTCGAGATCCCGCTCGCCGAGCTGCTGGCACCCGCCGCGATCGCAGAACTGGCCGAGGCCATCGACATGACTCGCGCCGCGCCCTGGGGCACAGGCGTGGGGCCGGCGGACACGGTCTGGTTCGGCGTGGTGGACGCGAAGGGGCGCGCCGTCAGCGCCATCCAGAGCATTTATCACGAATACGGCAGCGGCGTGGTGGCGGGGGACACCGGCATCATCTGGCAGAACCGCGGCGCCTCCTTCTCGCTCGACCCGCGCCACGCCAATGTACTGAAACCGGGCAAGCGTCCCTTCCACACACTCAACCCGGCGATGTACCTGGAGAACGGCCGTCCCCGCCTGGTCTACGGCACCATGGGCGGTGACGGTCAGCCGCAGACGCAGGCCGCCGTCGCCACCCGCGCGCTGGATTACCAGCTGCCACTGGACGTGGTGCTGGATAGCCCGCGCTGGCTGCTCGGCCGTACCTGGGGGCAGAGCAGCGACACGCTGAAACTGGAAGGCCGCTTCGCCACGGAAGTATTCGATGAACTTGCGCGGCGTGGGCACACGGTGGAACGGGTCGACGATTACGCGCAGATGATGGGGCACGCGGGCGTCATCCGCGTGCGCGACGACGGCAGCTGCGAGGCCGCCTCCGATCCGCGCAGCGACGGTGCCGCCGCCGGGGTCTGATTCAAATACAACCCGCAGGGCCGCTTACGGCCGCACGAGGACATGCAATTGTTGGAGATCGCTTCTTTTCTGGGCCTGGGTCTGGTTGCCGGACTGCTCGCCGGCATGCTCGGCATTGGTGGCGGGGTCGTGGTCGTGCCGGCCCTGATCTGGTTGTTCCAGCATCACGGTCTGGTACCGGAGATCATTCCGCATCTCGCCATCGGCACCTCGCTTGCCGCTATCGTGTTTACCTCGATGTCGGCGATCTGGGCGCAGCAGAAGCGCCGCGCCATCGACTGGCCGGTGGTGCGCATGCTGGCCCCGGCCACACTGCTGGGCGGCTTCGTCAGCGGCTATCTCGCGGGCTTCATTCCGGCGGCCCTGCTGAAGGGATTCTTCGCCGTCTTCCTGCTGTTCGTCGGCACCCAGTTCATCCTCGACTGGAAGCCCGCCGCGCACTGGCGGCTGCCCGGGCGCGGCGGCCTGTGGGGCGTCGGCCTCGGCATCGGTTCCTTGTCGGCGCTGCTCGGCATCGGCGGCGGCAACATCACGGTGCCGCTGCTGCATGCCTGCAACCTCGAACTCAAGCGTGCCATCGCCATCTCCACCGCGCTCGGCCTGCCGATCGCCCTGTTCGGCGCGGCGGGCTTCATCCTGTCCGGATGGGGGCAGGCGCTGTTGCCGCCCGGCAGCCTGGGCTACGTATCCCTGCCCGCCCTGGCCGCGATCGCCGGCGCCGCGGTGCTGACAGCGCCCTTGGGCGTGCGGCTGGGGCACGACTTGCCGGTCAAGCGACTCAAACGAATTTTTGGTGTACTGGTGCTGGCGATTTCGCTGCGTATGCTGTGGAGCGCGCTGAACTGAGCCGTTGAACAACGAGGTGCCTATGAACGATATGGATCAGAAAATTCTCGCCCTGCTGGTGGACGACGGCCGCATGAGCTTTGCCGACATCGCCCGCGAATTGAGCATTTCCCGGGTGCATGCCCGCGATCGGGTGCAGCGTCTGATCGATGACGGCGTCATCGAAAAATTCACCGTCATCGTGAACCCGGAAAAGATCGGCACCATCGTTTCGGCGTTCTTCGATGTCGAAGTCGACCCGCAGGGGATCGAAATGGTGGCCGAAGATCTGGCCAAGCAACCCGAGGTCAGAAGTCTCTACATCATGAGCGACATGACCAGTCTGCATATACATACCCTGACCGAGGACAACTCCGCGCTGGAGGACTTCGTCCGGCGCAACCTGTTTTCGCGCCGTCACGTCGTCAAGGTCAACTGCAAACTGCTGCTTAGCAGGGTGAAAAACCGGCGAGGTGGGCCGCGGATCTAGAAGGGATGTGGAGTTGGCCTGAAACGATCCCGGATACTTCAGGCGGGTTACTTCAATGTCGTGGAAGAAATCCGATCACCTCCTAATCCTACGAGCCGCCGTGCGACGAGGAGGATAGCGGCGGCGGTTTCTACTTCGCCGTGGTCGGGTTTCATGGCGTCGACGATGGGCTGGATCTGGGTGGGGTAGAGGCTCCATTGCCGCGGGAAGCAGAATTCAATGCGCGCGCGGCGGGCGTCGGCGTAGGGGTTCTTCAGGTCGAGGGTGACGTTGTGCGTCGGGATGACGCCGTTGGCCAGCGCCGCCGCGACGACCTCGGCCTTGGCGCGGGCGATCAGGCGGTGTTCGAACTGGCCGGGGCTGCGCATACAGCTGGCGGGGATGGCGCCGTGGTGGCCTGAGACGAAGTCCATCAGGCCAAAGTAGGGCAGTTGGGCGATGCGGTGGATGTCGTCGGCCTGGCTGGCCATGAGCCGAAATTACAGGTACCAAGGTTGAGCGTCTGCTTCCTGCATCCAGGACTTGCGCTGTCGACCCCAGGCTGAAGTTCAGTCTGAGCGCCGTGACTGTCTCAAGATCGGCCTGAGCTGACAGCCAAGCCATGACGCTGATTTGGTGTGAACGTCGGCTATGTGGCTTGCGGGAATCGGGCGGCTCTCATTCCCACAAGAAAATCGTCGCGTAGAGATCGTCGCCCATTCTGGGGTCGCGTAAGGCATGCACAGTTACTTTACAGTCTCTTGCGAAGGCAAGCGCGGCCAGCTTCCGTGCTTGTTCGATTTCAGGTTCTGATGGGATTTTCGCTGAGCTAAGTACAACAACTGCATGCTGGCTATGTCGTTCTACTCCATGCAGTAACGGGTTCTCGAATGCCGCTGTCATGGCTTGATCAACACGATTTGTTCCAGTGGATTTGCCAAATCCCATGCTCAACCGGTTGCCGAGACCGGTCTGACTGGCGAATGGGCGGATAGCTTGCGCGTCAGCCAAGCCTTTGAGTGTCAACAAGGCATGCGCAAGCCATTGATCCTGCGAAGTAAACACTTTGGCCAGATCGGCTTCGCCGCCAAAAAGCTCGATCAGCGCATCATTTCGTAAGGCGAGGCAACCGTCGGCACACTGCTCCAAAGCCTTCCGGGATTGCTCCGCCCGTTCCGCTCGCTCACCTTCAAACGCAAATGGCAGCGTAACCAGAGCAAAAATGGACATGTTTTTATAGCGGTCATCACATGCCAGAGACTGAGAATACAGCGTGCCAAACTGACCACCCAGGCCCGCCCAGATGAACAAGGTTTCTGCCTCAAAGTCCGTTGGGCTGGGCAATGTCATCAGCGCATCGCCATCTTCAAACTCATCGGCCGCACCAGCATACCGCTTGGTCTGCAGTCGCCCCTGCTCATCATTGGTCTGGAGCAATAGATCTATCCCCGGAGGCAGCCAGCGAGACAGAGAAGAAATCGCGTTCCCGCCCTTGCCGCCCACCGCGATCACGCGAGTCTTGCTGTGCTGTGCCGAATCAAGCCATTCCTGGTCGTTCATCACCGCGACATCCAGGTAATCGAGTGCATATTCGCCCGTGGAAAATAATGAAGCCACGAAGGCGGATGGCCCGGGGTTTCCCGAGACGATTGAAGGGAGATTCATGGAAGCGTCCATGAGATGTCTGCATGAAAGATTGGCAAGTTCATGCCACCAGCGCAACTGGCCGCGTATGGCTGCTGATTGCGGTGTTCACAAGACAACATAATTGTTCCGGCACGGTGGACAAGTCCGCGAGTTCGGCACTTGCAATATGAATGAACTGCTCGGCAGCACCGGGGGTGTTCCTGAGAATGCGGAAGCTCCGCTGCAAACCGGCTTCACCATCGATGCCGGCCTGATGCGGGTAGAGCAGGATGACATCGCGCACGTCATAGCGATGGGCATAACCCAGCATCTGGTAAACATCCGCCTGCGCGATGCCCTGGTTGCGCCCCTCTTCATCCAACCGTTTCCATTTGGTGTCGATGATCCAGGCGGGATTGCCGTCGCGTAAACCGGTGATGTCGGGCTTGGTCTGGAATACGCTTGCACCCGTGTCCGCGTCTTGCAGCAGCGCATGCGACGGCCCCTGCAAAATCAACTGCCAGCCCTTCGGTGTGAAGGCCGCGCGGGCGACTTCGCCGATGTATTCCTCGAACAATTCGTTCATGTCGAACAGCAGGCTGAAACCGTCCAGATTGCCGGCGGTGACGTCCTGCGTGCGGTTCTTCAGGATCATCCGCGCCATGCTCAGCAACGGTTCATAGCGGCGGTTGGCGCGGTCGAAATGCAGACGATGCCATTCCAGCGCGGCGACGGCCACATCGCTTACACCTTCCAGCGTGAAATCCAGTTCCGCCAGCCTGCGCGCGTTGTCGCCGTGCCGGGTCACGCGGCGCAAAAAACGCACGGTGGTTTTCAGCACCCGGTTGAGCGGCGTATCGACGGTGAACTCGTCGAACTCGCACTGAAACCGCTCCGGCTGAAACGCATTCAACGTTACCTGCAAGCCGGTGAGCAACTTGCCGCGCAGCGTCGGCAGATTGCCGGCATGGCGTTCGTAGCGGCTGACCAGGCCGCGATGCACTTCGGCGAACAGCTTGTCGCAGAGCAGGCGAATAAAGATTTCCAGAATGTTCAGGTTCTGCGCGGCCAGCCGGGCAATGTCAGCCTCATGAATTTCAAGCCGCCGCGTGCGCGCCAGCATGCGAAACAGATTGATGCGCGACCCTTGGTCGTTCAGCCCATCGATCTTCGGGATGACCTCGATGGCCTCCGCCCCGAGTTGCACCACGCCGACATACTGCCGCGCCTTCAATGTGGTGCGGTTTGCGTGGGTGAACAGCCCGCCTTTCGCCGACGCCAAGCGCTTGGACAACCTGTCCAGAACGTCCGCCTGCTCATGCGTGACCGATTTCTTGCCCTCGGCGCAAAAGGAATCGCCGATGGCGAAGGTTTCGTGTTCGCGGAGGGTGAGGAGGCTCATGAATGGGCTGCGCAGGGTCAGTTCTGACGGAGTCGTTTGACGATTGACGCCGGGTTTTGCCGACAATCCAGAACGGCGACCACAGTCACCGTTTCTTCCCGCAGGTCATAGTAGATCGCGAATGGAAAACGCTTGGCCAAGGCCCGATGCAAGCGGCCGTGAGGTTTCGGGTGCATGCCGCCGTAAAGCATCAGCGAGTCGATGTCCGCATACAAGCTATCCAGAAAATAGCTGCCGATACCTGACTGCTGTCGCTCGTAGAAGGAGTAACCATCCAGCAAGTCACCTTCCGCCGAGCGTGTAATACGCACCTGCATCACAGTTTCCCGGCCTGGTCCCGAATGCGGGTTTTGGCCTCATCCCAGGAAGCGACCGGTTCTTCACCGCTATCGTGGCGAGCGACCCGATCCGCCAAAACCGCCTGGTGCCAATCGGGGATGGCTTGTGTGACCGAGGGTTCATGGCAGATGGATTCCCAAAGCGACTCCATCAGTTCAATTTTTTCTGCGAGGGGAAGCTCGGCGATTTGCATTCGCGTCATTGGATTACTCCTTGTCAGTCGGTGTAGATATTACGAAACGCACCGGCGGTGAATTGTTCTTTGACTGAATACCTCTTTCTGGTTTCACCATACCCGTTGTCCAGTGCCGCCCGTCGTGGGGGTGCCAGTTCGTCGACACGTAGAAATGCGCTTCCATCACCTGCATCGTTTATCACCTGACCGATCTTCTTCCAATCCTCGTAGAAATATTCCTGCAAGAGCGGGATCACCTTGCGGCGGAAGACGGTGCTAAGGTCGTCCAACGTTTCAACGTTCCAGAAGAAGGCGTGGCCGATGGTGTGGTCGCGGTCGTAGAGGTATTCGATATGCTTGTTGAGAGATTCAAGCAATTTCACAAGGTCGATTGGATCTTTCCCATCCTCTGCATCGATGGTTTTTATCGGTAAATCATTCGGTTTCGGCATCATTTCCTCGAAATCGAAGCGCCGGCGCAAGGCGGTATCGAGTAGGGCAATGGAACGGTCGGCGGTGTTCATGGTGCCGATCAGATACAGATTCCTCGGCACGCCGAATTCATCACCGGAGTAGGGTAGTCGCACCTTGATTTCATTGGGTTCGCCCAATCGCTTGTCCGGCTCCAGCAGGGTGATCAATTCGCCGAAAACCTTGGAGATATTGGCGCGGTTGATTTCGTCGATGATGAGGACGTAATTGTTATCTGGGTATTCCTCGGCGCGGTCGCACATCTGGCGGAAGATGCCTTGGCGGATTTCATAATTCACGACACCATTCTTGGTGACCGGGCGAATGCCTTCGACGAAATCCTCGTAGCTGTAGGACTGGTGGAAGGTGATGAAGGCTATTCGACCTAGACCAACCAGATCGGTGTAATCCTCACGCTCACCGCCACAAGTCGTGGCGGCTTCCCTGCTTACGCAATAGGTTTTTCCGGTGCCTGGTGGGCCATACAGGATTCTGTTGAGATTCATATTGTTATTTGAAGGTGGCGGTGGCGGCGGCGA
Source organism: uncultured Thiobacillus sp. (assembly GCA_964581195.1). GTDB lineage: Bacteria > Pseudomonadota > Gammaproteobacteria > Burkholderiales > Thiobacillaceae > PFJX01. The sequence goes on from CAZONS010000010.1 coordinate 11,186, forward strand.
GATGCGTTGAATTGGGCCTGGCGTGATAGATGGATTCAATGTCATTTCCCACCTTTTCTGACCAACGTAGTAGGCAAAACAGGAGCCACTTGGCGTGTATGAGCCAGCTCCTTGAGCTTTTTTTATGACCCCGCCTATGCCTCGCACCAAATCCCAAACTGCGCGAAGGGTGAAACCAGATAAAACCGCAGCATATAGACCGGTTACAACGGGGCAATATCGACGATCACCCCGTTCAACTTGGAGCGTTGCATTTCTTAAATTGGCTCTTCCAGTATCAGAGGCATGCACCACGAGATCCAGATTAGGGGAAGTTATCGTAAACCCCTGCCAAGAACTGCTTACAAAACGATCTGCGACACCTGGGCAAGCGCCATTCGTAGAAATCACTCTATTGGTCTCTTTCCGCCATACAGTCGCAAGCGCTGTTGCGTGTGCCCATGCCGCCTCTGCTTCGGAAATCGAACCAGCCTTAATTAACTCTTGCGTTTGTGTTGTCCATACATCCACCAATACCAGTGCGTCGTCAATTGCAGGCATGCGATTTCTCCAAAATCATTCAGAACGAACCTTGTCAACTGGGAGTGTCGCAACTATTTCCATCCACAGATCACCGTTATGCTTGATCAGGCCTCCACCTTCCAGAAGTACACGCTCACTGTAAGTCTTGATAGCCCTTGGGGCTGCAGTTACATCGACGGCAAAACACACAACCATATAGGTCTTGGCCCCATTCTTGATCTGCTCAATGTGCTGCAAACGCTCGCTCCATCCGAGGTCGCCTGGCTTGTCCTTGAAATGGTCATAAGCTGTCACGCGCACATAGCGGTGCTCGCCAAGCTTGATCTTCTGGTCATCCCATACACGCAGAAATACAGCGCCATCTTGTGATCGTACTGCGCCCCATGACCAGCGCACATTCGATAGAGGCGCACCGAGTGATACGAACAATTCAGACAGGCTCATCATTTCCCCTTCAACGACATCACCAAAGTCATCGGCCTCGAAGCCGGAGCCACAAACCCGTGATATTCATAAAATGCCTTGGCCTCATCCGACAAGGCATGCACGAGCAAACCGCGAATTCCAAGGATGGCGGCGGCGGCTTGAGTGCGTTCGACGTCATCCAGCAATAGGGCCTGCTCCCATGCCGTGACCTTGCCAGGTTTGATCTACGGCCAGCCGTCCCAGGATGGCCATCGGGACCAGGTCCGGCATGTTGCGTTTGATGCCAGCGGGGGCGTCGCTCAATGCCAATGCGCCGGAAGCCAGGCAGTGTGTAGGTCGGTTTAGCGCAGCGTAACCCGACATTCGGTCGTTCAAATGTTGGGTTACGCCGGCAAAAAACCGCCGGCTAACCCAACCTACCAGGCTTGCTCCGCTTCGGGTGGCTGAATCAGGCACCCAGCACAGCAAATTCACCAGCGAAGCGCGCCTCGTCATCGGTACACCTCTTTCCGATTCCCGATCTGCACGACAAGGACGCGCAGTCGACCATCCTGGATATCGCAAATGATTCGATATTCACCCACCCGATAACGCCAGAAGCTGCCCAGTGGCCCGGTCAAAGCCTTGCCCGCGTCTCTGGGGTTCTGCGCATTGGCGATACGTTCATCCAGGTAATCGAGGATTCGGCGCGCGGCTTGTTGGTCGAGCTTGCGGAGTTGTTTCTTCGCGGTCTCGGCGTAATCAATTGTCCAGGCCAAGGTCTTTCCTCACGTCGGCCGCGGAGAAGACCGGTTCTTGCCCGCTACGAACCCGGTCGAGGACCTCCGCCGCAAGGTAGTAGTCCTCCATTTCTTCCAGCCCGCTCTCGATGATTTGCCGAAGGTAATAGGCTTTGGTGCGCCCGGTTTGCTCCGCCAGGAAGCCGAGCCGCTGCTCGACTTCTGGCGCGAGACGGATTGAAGTTGCCATGTGATGCGCTCCTTTGAAATACATGTATTCAATGTATCACGCTATCGTTTCCACTTTCGTCACTCGCCACCCAGCACAACAGATTTACCAGCGCCATCTGCTCCACCGTGTTGCATTTCACGGTCAGCAGGTCCGGGCTGGCGACGACGATGGCGAGGCATTGGGCGCGGGAGAGGGCGACATTGAGGCGGTTTTTCGAGAACAGAAAGCCGATGTCGCGCGGCAGGGTGTCTTCGCTGGAGGTGGCCAACGAGACGATGACCACCGGGGCTTCCTGGCCCTGGAATTTGTCGACGGTGCCGACGCGCGCGCCGGCCGGCAGGGTTTGCCGAAGCAGGTTGACCTGCATGTTGTAGGGGGCGACGACGAGGATGTCGTCGATGCCGATGCGGTGTTTGTTGCCGTGGCGGTCGATGTGGTGCTGGTGCAGCAGGTTGTCGAACAGGGCGCGGATGCGGGTGGCTTCTTCCGGGCTTTTCTGGCTGTTGCCGGTATGGGTGACGGGGAGGAAGCGGATGCCGGATTCGGGGAGGATGGGATCGGGGGCATTTTTACCCTGGCTAAATCCCCCCCGGCCCCCCTTTTGCAAAGGGGGGAGGAGGAGGCGCTGGTTGGCGTTGTCCGCTTCCGGGTGGAGGCGGCCGTCGTACACCGCATCGGAAATGAACTGACAGACGGCGGGGGCCATGCGCCAGCTGGTGGGCAGGAATATGCCGCGTTGGGGGGCGACGGTGGCGCGGCCAGCGAGCAGGTATTCCAGGCCGCTTTCACCGGAATGGCCAGGGTGGACGCCCTGCGTGGGCTGGCCGAGTTGCATCGGGTCGCCCAGCAGGATCAGGTTTCGGGCGCAGGTGCCCAGCGCGAGCAGGTTGGCCAGCGCCACCTGGCCGGCTTCATCGACAAAGAGACAGTCGAAGGTCTGGTCGAACTCCGGCTTGCTGAACAGCCAGGCGGTGCCGGCCACCAGTTGGTCGTCTTCGACTATGCTATCTGCGGATTCTTCATTGCGGATGAAGGCGCCGTCGAAATGGCTGTCCGGGCTGCGGTTGGTGGCTTTCTTGACGCCCTTGAATTCAACACAGTCCTGTAGCGCAACCTTTTCCACGGCGGCCAGCAGGTTGTGGATGGCCTTGTGGCTGTTGGAGGCGACGGCGATGCGCTGGCCGCGTTTGAGCAGATCAACAATGAGGCGGGAGCCGGTCCAGGTCTTGCCGGCGCCGGGCGGGCCTTGAATGAACAGGTAACTGTGATCGAGCTGCGCGGCGGCTGAGAGGATCTCGGGCAGGTTGGCGGTTTCGGAAACGATGTGTTCGCCCGCCGCGCGGCCGCGAATGCTGGGGAACTTGCGGCCAAGGATGGCTTCCAGCGTAGGATAACGCCGGTCACCACGGATCAGGCTGTCGGCGAAGCGACGCAGTGCGGCTTGCTGGTCGGTGGTGTTGAACGGTGCGCCCGGACCAATCGCCAGGGTTTCAGGTTGCGGGCGTTTGGCGACGACACGCAGGATGACGCGGCGGGCATCTTCATCCAGGGTGAGTTCGCCCAGCGGCTCGCCGGTGGCGGCGTTGGTCACCGCGTCCCCGGTTTTCAGCTTGGTTTCCTGTTCCGGGTACAGGTAGGTGTAGATGACCGAACGCTTGTCTGGCACGGGCGGGTTCGCCGCATCCCAAACCAGGCCACCAAGACATTCGCTGTCTTCCAGCAAGGCTTCTTCGCTCATCCCCATGCGCGCGAACATTGCCCACCACTGCGGCTTGGCCTCGCGGCGATGGAAGTCGAGCAATTGATACGCCAGTTCGCGCACGCGATCCGCATCGCTCCAGACGGCCGGGTCAGCCGGCAGGTGGCCGATCAGCGCCTGCCGGTAGGCTTCAAGTTCGATTTCCCAGGGTTTTCGGGTGTCGGTTGCGGTTTCTTCTCCGGTTTCGTCGCGCTCGGCCCAGGGCAGTCCGGCCGGTCGCAGGCCGAGCAACCAGTCGCGCAACTGCCAGGTGGAGCGGCAATCGTCTTCGTTGTAGGCGCGGATGTCGGCCAGCAATTGCGCTTCGCCGGTTTCCTTCCAGCGTTCGTAATAAACAATCGAAGCGCCGGCGCTTTTCACTTCGCCGGCGCGCTTTTCCGCATAGAAGGTTTCCAGGTTCTTGATGGAATAACGCGGTTCAGAGACGCGCAGCCCTTCGCGCACCACTTTGTACAAGTCGATCACCTTGCCGGCGCGCAACAGGTGATCCACTTCGGCTTCCCGCGTGCCATGCACTGACATCAACCGTTTCAGCGCGGATTCTTCATAGGCGGCGTAATGGTAGATGTGCGCCGCCGGGTGCTGTTTCAGGCGCTGCATGGCGAAGTCGATGAACGCCTCGAAGGCTTGGCGTTCTTCGGCGCGGTTGTGCGCCCAGAAATCCCTGAAGCGAAACTGTTTTTTCTCCAGATAGCCGACGCCGAACAGGTACTCCAGCCCATCCGGTTCGTAAGGATCGCCTTCCATGTCGAAGAACAGATCGCCGGCATCGGGTTGCGGCAGCCGGGTGAAACCTCGGCCCGCTTCGATTGGCAGCCGTTCGTGAACATCCTCGCCGGTTACGCGCTTGTGAACTTGTAAACGGGCTTGGGCGCGCAGGCGGCCCAGTGTGTCGGGATGCAGGTTGGCGATGCGGGCATCCGCCGGAAGTGCTGCCAATGCCGCCACCTGGCTGACGCCGGCATCCTGCAATTTGCGAACCTGTAGACGGCTGATATTGGCCACCTGCGATAGATGGTCATCCGCCAGTCGCTGCTGCGCGCAGGCTTCACGCCAGTGGCAAAGGTCGCAGCGGGAAACCGGATCGGGATAGGTGGCATGCGTGTCCGCGCTGACAAAAACCCCGTAACGCTGGCGTAAATTGGCGAAGTAGGCCATGTAATCGGCAGTGCGGAATGCGCGTTCGCCGCCATCGCCGAACACCAGATGCACGCGCTCCGGCAAGCGGCCTTGCGCCTGCGCCAGTAGGTCGGCATAGAAGCAGAGCTGGATCATGAACTTGGCCTTGGGCGACCGGGCCAGCTTGGTATCCGCCACTTCGTAATGCCAGTCGCCCAGGATGGATGCGCCGGGAACGCGAATAAGGAAATCGGCGTAGCCGGCAAATTCGCCATTTCGCAACGCCGCCTGATAGATGACTTCGTCACCGCGCCGCATGGCCGCCAGCGTCGCGGCAACGGCGGCAGCCAGATTTCCGGTGCCGCTTTGCAGTGCGGTCACCTGCCGCCCGGACTCGCGCAGGTGTTGCAGATAGCGCGCTTCGTGCGCGAAGCCATGCGCTTGCACCAGCTCGGCTTCGTCGCTGTCCGCCGTGCGCGCCGGTGCGGCTTCGGGGTGGGTCAGCGCCAGCCGGTCGAGCGCGGTGAGGTGCGCGCAATCGAGGAAATTGGCGAGGTCGGAGGCGGAGTGGATGTGTTGGCCGTCAATCTTTCGCATTGTCTGGCTTCCCTGTGATCATTCTTCCAACCCATGTTCTACGCGAACCTGGTAATAGCGCTCGGCCTCTGCAATGCCGCGATCCAGATATTTCTCCGAATAGCCTTGCGGCGCTCGCTGCCAGCGCGTGGTTTCCCAGAAATTCGATCCCGTCTTGGTTTTCTCCAGATGGATGCCGTCGCCGGTCGCGTAATCATGAGTGCTTCGAATTATCCTGACCTTGCCCGGCTGATCAGGGTTGGCTTGCACATGATAGACATGCCCCTGACCGAAGGTTTTGCTCTGCCGAAGGGTTTTGGCTTCCAGCACGATATAGGCATCTTCGCGTAGTTTCCGGATGACCAGTTTGCCTTTGCTGATCGTGGGTTTGGGGCTGCCGTAGTGTTCCAGGTCGCTGTCGATCAGACGGTAGGTGCCGGTCAGATCGGGCATGCTGACCTGAGTTACCACTACGTCAGGGCTGTGTGCGGAGGTTCCGGCTGGTTGCTGAACATCTGGCTTGATCGGCGTGTTGATCGATGTTGCCGTTGCCGGCCACAACATGGCAAGACTGGCCAGTAACGGCATCACGATGAGAAACAGGGCGTGGTAGACGAAAGCGCCACGGATGGCTTGGCGCAATCCGTCGGAAAAGCGGTTGCTGACGTCATCGGGCTTTCGACGTGTCCTGGGCTTGGATCTGGGTTTGGGTGTGTACCGCTGGGGGTCAAGTTCTGGCTCGCGTGGCTTGCTCGGCTTGGCTGGGGGAGCTTCCAGAACGGTTTCCTGTTGTGCAATCCAGCGATCATGCCGAGTACGCCGGGCGGGGTCGGACAGCGCGCCATATGCGACATTGATCAATACCATGATCCGTGCCGCTTCCGGGTCGCCGGAATTACGGTCTGGATGGTGCTTCTGTGACAACTGCCGATAGGCCGCGCGTATCGTTTCGGGCGACGCGGTACGTGAGACTTTCAGGTTGTCGTAATAGGTGTGCAGGCGGGACATGCGGGCATCTTAGCCACGCCGCTCGCTCACAGGATGAGCGAGTGAGCTCGATTTTTCAGTTTCCCTGCAAGTAATTTTGCCTTGCCTGATCAAGCCGAAGCATCACCTTTGCACGGAGTTCCTCGGGTGCCAGCACCGTGCAGCCACCGCCGTACTTGAGGATATCCATGATCAGTTCGTCATCCTGCGCATAAGGAATTTCGAGAAGGTAACTGCCGTCAGCATCAAAGTGCGCGCGTTGATCGCGGTGCCAGGTTTCGCTGGATGCCCAGCGCGCACTGGATGGATGGAAGCGTAGCGTGGCCCAGCGCACTTCCTTGCCTGACCAGATGCCATAGCCGCTTTCCAGCAGATCATTTAATTCGCTGGCGTCTACCTCGATCGCTGGCTCAATCAGGATTTCCGCCGATACCAGATTGTCCAGAGCGAAGGTGCGGACTGCCTCACGGAGATGACACCAAACCACCAGATACCAGACTTCTCGGTAATGAATGAGGCGTTGCGGCGAGACAGTGCGCTCCGAAATCTGGTGATTGAATCGGCTGTCATGGGTTAACCGCAGGCGTTGACGCCGCAGCAACGCCTCAACGATGGTGTTGAAGTGACGCGGTGAGGTCGGTCGTTTGAAGCGGTGTTGAATGAAAACCCGCCGGTCGATTTCTCGCATGGTGGATTCGGGTTGCTCCAGGATCGTGGCCAGGCGTTCGCGGAAAGCCCCGAAATGCGGCTGGAGAATCCCCGGCTCGATGTTTTCCAGAAGATGTTCGATGGTAAGCAGAGCGTGAATCTCGCTGGCGTTGAACCAGACACCGGGCAATTCATAACGGGGACCGGTGTGGGTCGGCGTGGCGAGCCGGTATCCACGACATTCACGGTCCCATTCAATGGGGGCGTTGAAGTGGCTACGCAGGTGTTCGAGGTCGCGTTTGAAGGTGGCGATGGAGGTGCCAATCTCTTCCAGAAAACGGCTCACCGGCACGCAGCGATTGGCTCTCAGGAGTTTGTCGATATGGTAAAGGCGCTCGGTTTGATTCATTTGCGTGCCCCCGGAATGGCGTCATCTTACCGATGCATATCTCCGAAACGAAGACAACGTAGCCGGAACCATGGAAGGTCATTCCACGGTTCCGATGCCTGCCAGAGCGCTCATTCGTGAACGGCTGGTATCGGGTTGGAGTGAGCGTCGGCAGTGGCCGATATTGAGACAGACGCCCTACGCTGTCTGTGATTCATCCTGGCCGACAGCGGTCCCGGTGGCTCTGTGCCCTATAGCTGACTTACACGCGATTTCTTGCGGACTGGGTGTTGGTTACAAAGCCAGGTATGAGCCTTCCACTTGTCTGCCCTGAGTGTCCGCATGTGATGAGGCCCAGCATCTCGTATGCGCGAATGCGGCTTTCTCGGCCGGCCGCTTGGCGCTCAGAAAAACGCCGCTTCCGCCGCCGCCGGCAGGGCGAGGCCGGTGACGCGGGCCTTTTGCAGGACTTCCCAGTAATAGCGGTAGGTGGCGCGGTCGTGCAGTTCGCCGGCGTGCTGGATCGGGCCCCAGTCGGCTTGTTGCGCGGCGAGGAGGATGGCGGCGGCGGTTTCTACTTCGCCGTGGTCGGGTTTCATGGCGTCGACGATGGGCTGGATCTGGGTGGGGTAGATGCTCCATTGCCGCAGGAAGCCGAATTCCATGCGCGCGCGGCGGGCGTCGGCGTAGGCGGCGTAGGGGTTCTTCAGGTCGAGGGTGACGTTGTGCGCCGGGATGACGCCGTTGGCGAGCGCCGCCGCGACGACTTCTGCCTTGGCTCGGGCGATCAGGCGGTGTTCGAACTGGCCGGGGCTGCGCATGCAGCTGGCGGGGATGGCGCCGTGGTGGCCGGAGACGAAGTCCATGAGGCCGAAGTCGAGCACCTGCAACCAGGGTAGGGTGGCGATGCGGTGGATGTCGCGCAGCGCGCCGTGGGTTTCGATCAGGATGTGGATGGGAATTTCCCGCGTGATGCCGGCGCGGGCGGCGACGTCGCGGATGTAGCCGATCATTTCCTCGGCTTGTTCCCAGGCGGTGCATTTGGGAAGGGTGATGTAGGCCAGCCGGGCGCCGGCGGCGGGCACCAGGATGTCGACGTCGGCGCGCCAGTGCGGGTGGCTGTGGTCGTGGATGCGGGCGCCGGCGAGGTCGTGACGGTTGGCATCGGAATTGACCCGGCGGACGATCATTTCCGCGTGTTCCTGCTCTCGCCCGGCGGGGGCGCCGTCCTCGCAATCGCAGGTGATGTTGAACACGGGACCGAGTTTTTCCATCAGCGCCAGGGCCTTGTCGATCAGCTTTTCGCTGCCGGCGAAGTGTTCGCAGGCGGGAATGGCGGGGAAGGGTTTTTCACCGGCGAAGAGGGCGTCGTTGGGATGGGTGGGGTGGCTCATGGGGTCTCCTGGGGGTTCCGTGGCGCGGTCGGTTGCGGGCTTGGGAGGCGTGGCGAAATCCCCCCCAGCCCCCCTTTTGCAAAGGGGGGAGCAGGCATCGCAATGTTTAAGGAAGTGCCATTGCCCCCTGCCCTCCTTTGGTAAAGGGGGGTTCCAGCGCACGCGCGTGGCTGGAATCGGCGCGATTCGTTTTGCTCCCCCCTTTGCAAAAGGGGGGTCGGGGGGGATTTGTTCGTGTTCAGCCTCATCGCGGCATCAGCACGGTGTAGTCGAGGTCGAGCACGACGTTGGGGGCGTATTTGCCGTCGGGCTTCACTTCACCCAGGTCGGCGGCGGGCTGGTTTTTCAGGCCGATCATGCGCAAACGCAGGGCGCCGAGGTCGGCGCGGCCGGGGAGTTCCCACTTTTCCAGCACTTCGTGGCGGCAATACAGGGTGTCGCCGGCGAAAGTGGGGTTGGCGTGGCTGCCGGCGTTGATGGCGGCGATCAGGAGGGCGTTTTCCAGGCCGTCGTAGCTCAGGGCGCGGCAGACCGAGATGATGTGGCCGCCATAGACCAGGCGACGGCCGAAGGGGCTGTCCTTCATCATGTGGGCGTCGAAATGCAGGCGCGCGGGGTTCTTGTAGAGGCGGGTGGCGAAGGTGTGGTCGGATTCGTCCAGGGTCATGCCGGCGGGGTGGTCGATGCGCTCGCCGGGTTGGTAGTCGCCCCACAGGCGGTCGCCGCCGGTGAGGGTGGTCTCGAACTGGCGGGCATCCAGGAACGCCGGCACGACCAGGCGCTCCGGGGTGACGTGGGTCGGGGTTTCGGGGATGACCGGGGTGGGCGCGGGTGAGGCCTTGTCGCGCTTCTTCACCATCACCCAACGGACCCAGGTGAGCACCTCGCGGTCGTTCTGGTTCACCGCGGTGGAGCGCACCCAGACGATGCCGGCGGCGCCGTCGCGGTTCTGCTTCAGGCCGATGACCGTGGATTCCGCGCTCAGGGTATCGCCGACGTAGACCGGTTCGAGGAAGCGGACGTCGGCGTAGCCGAGATTGGCGACGGCGTTGAGCGAGATGTCGGCGACGGTCTTGCCGAAGGCGAGGTGGAAGGCGAGCAGGTCGTCGAGCGGCCGTTTCGGGTAGCCGAGGGCGTGCGCCGCCGTGGCCGAGGAGCCGAGCAGCTGGCGGGAGCCGGTGAGCGCCAGGTAGAGGGCGATCTCGCCCTCGCCCACCGTGCGCGGGGTGGCGTGGAGAAAGGTCTGGCCGAGTTCGAAGTCCTCGAAGAAGTTGCCGTTCATGAGGCGCCCCTCTGCGTGGTGTCCCGGATTCCGCCGCGCTGCATCCGGGCTACGGGTTTGCGGTTCATGGTTGAGCCTCCATGGCCATCGCTTCGATCATGTCGTGGATCATCAGGGTACGACGCGCGGCCTCGACGTGCAGGGTTTCCACCAGTCGCCCTTCCACCACGGTGACGCCGTAGCCCTCGGCGTTGGCGGCTTCCCAGGCGGCGATGATCTTGCGGGCGCGCTCGATGCTGGCCGGGCGGGGGGTGAAGGCGTCGTTGGCATAGGCAACCTGATCCGGATGAATCACGGTCTTGCCGTCGAAGCCGAGGTCGCGGCTCATCCGGCAGGCGTATTCGTAATCGGTCATGTCGCGCATGTCCAGGTGGACGCCGTCGACGATGGCCAGGCCATGCGCGCGCGCCGCCAGCAGGCAGTGCGAGAGGCTGTAGAGCACCGGCAGGCGTTCCGGGGTGATGCGCGCGTGCAGCTCGTTGGTGAGGTCGGACGTGCCCATGACCAGGCAGCGGATGCGCGGCGAGGCGCCGGCCATTTCCTCGGCGCGCAGGACGGCGAGCGGGGTTTCGATCATCAGCATGATCGGCAGATGGGCGCCGCCGGCCTCGTCCAGCGCGCGCAGGGCGTCGAGCACGTCCTGGCGGCTTTCCAGGCGCGGAAACAGGATGGCGTCGGGCGCCAGCGGCGCGATGGCGGTGAGGTCGTCCAGGCCCCAGGCGGTGTCGTGACGGTTGACCCGCACCACTACCTCGCGCTGGCCGTAGCCGCCTTCTTGCAGGGCGGCGGCGGCGTTGCGGCGCGCTTCCAGCTTGCGCGCCACCAGCACGGATTCCTCCAGATCGAAGATCAGGGTATCCACCGGCAGTTCGCGGCCCTTGGCGAGGAAGCGCGGCACGCAGGCGGGAACGTAGAGCACCGAGCGGCGCGGGCGGTAATGTAGCGCCGGCTTCCAGCCGGCCTGCCGGCTGGAAGCCGGCGCTACAACGGCGGCGTTCATGCCGACCTCGCCGTGGCGATGGCCGGCGCCAGTTTGCCGCGCACGATCTTGCCGTTCTTGGTGCGCGGGAAGTCCGCCGCCAGGTAGACGATCTTCGGCGCCTTGTAGGCGGCGAGATGCTCGCGGCCGAAGGCGAGGAGTTCGTCGGGGCTGGCCTCGGCGCCGGGGTGGAGGGTGACGTAGGCGACTACCAGCACCTTGTCGCCGCTCAGTTCTTCACTGGTCGCGGCGCAGTCGGCCACCGCCGGGTGGGTCTTCAGCACCCGCTCGATCTCGTGCGGCGACACGCGGTAGCCGAAGGAGTTGATGATGTCGTCGCGGCGTCCGAGGAACCAGATGTAGCCGTCTTCATCGAAGCGCGCGTAATCGCCGGTGAGGAACCACTGCTCCTTGAACGCCTTGCCGGTTTCGCCGGGCAGGTTCCAGTACTGCATGAACAGGCCGGGATCGTCGGCCGGCAGGCAGATCATGCCTTCCTCGCCGACCGCCACTTCCCTGAGCGTCTCCGGGTCGAGCAGGCGGACATCGTGGCCGGGCTGCGGGAAGCCGGCGGAACCGGGGCGGATCGGGCGGAACTTGTTTTCCGAGAGGTAATAGGACACTTCCGACATGCCCACCGCTTCATAGATGTCGACGCCGAAGCGCTGCCGCCAGAGGCCCAGCATTTCGTCGGAGAGGTGTTCGCCGGCGCTCATGCAGTGGCGCAGGGTGGGCACGTCGGCGCCGGTGAAATCGGTCTTCTGCAGGATCTGGCGGTAGATGGTGGGGACGCCGATGAAGATGGTGGCGCTGTGCCTGGCGATCAGGCGCAGCCAGCCGGCGGCGTCGTTCCTGCCTTCGTGCACGATCACGGTCTTGCCGCGATAGAGCGGGTCCATCAGGGCGGAGCCGAGCACGTAGGTCCAGTTGAACTTGCCGGAATGGACGATGCGGTCGTGCCCGTCCGCGGCGAAGTCGAACCAGTATTGCGCCGCCGGCTCGCGCCCGATCATCGCCCGGTGCGCGTGCAGCACGCCCTTGGGATAGCCGGTGGTGCCGGAGGTGTAGACCAGGTAGGCGGGGTCGTGCGACTTGCTCGGGTGCGGCGGCGCCCAGGTGTCGATGGCGGCGAGCGCGGTTTCGAGATTGAGGACGTGGACACCGGCCGTACCCGGACGCAGGGCGGAAAAGTCGGGTGGCGCGATGCCGGAGATCAGCACGCAGCGCAGGCTTTCCATCTCCCCCAGCTTGTCGCGCAGGTCCGCCCACATGGCCTGGTCGGTGACCAGCACCGAGGCGCCGGAATCCTTCGCCAGGTAGACCACTTCCTCGGCGGTGAGCAGGGTGGAGGTGGGCACGGCGATGGCGCCGCGCTTCATCGCGCCAAGGAAGGCGGTGGGGTAGTCGAGGCAGTTGGGCAGGCGGATCAGCACCCGCTCGCCGACCTCGATGCTCTGGTAGCGCAGCAGTTGCGCGAAGCGGCTGGTGCGCTCGGCCAGTTCCTTGTAGGTGGCCTGGCTGACGCCCAGTTCGTCGTCCTCGACGATCATCGCCAGGCGGTTTTCCGTGGCCGTGCCGAGGTGGGCGTCGGTACAGGCGACGCCGATGTTGAAGTGCTCGGGCAGGTTCCAGGTCCAGGCGGGGAAGGGCGGGAAGGGCATGGCGGTCTCCAGCATGGGCGGGGATTCGGGGGCGTTCATGGGGCGACTCCAGTCAAAGGCCCCGGATTCCGCCGCGCTGCATCCGGGCTACGCATGGCGCCTACTCGTAGCCCGGATGTAATGCAATGGAATCCGGGAGAAATGCGTGGGTAGGCCATCACAAGATCACCCCATAGGGCCAGTTCTCGCGCACCACCTGCGGCGGCAGCATGGCCAGGACTTGCAGGGCGAAATCGGTGTCGTCATCGGTCAGGGCGCGCAGCGAGTGGGCGCGTAGCAGCACTTGCAGGGCCTTGCCGAACATCGGCGGGTCGAGCATTTCGCCCTCGAACTTGATGGCGCCGCCGAGCAGGGCGTCGGCTTCGACGGCGGCTTGCAGGACGCGGATGTTGCGCGCCACCTCGGTCGGCGAGGGGGTGTAGGCGACCTTGCAGAGATGGATGTGGCTGGGGTGGATGACCTGTTTGCCGGTCAGGCCCATCGCCGCTTCCTCGCAGGCGTGGCGGTAGACCACGCGCGATTCCTCGTCGCCGTGCAGATCCAGCCAGCGGCGGATGTCGTGGGGTTCCAGGAAGGTTTCCGGCATCGCCGCCTGGCCGATCAGCACCTCGACGCCGCCGATGACGCCGACCCCGGCGATGCGCGCCTCGAAGATGATCTGGTGGAGGAAGTGCGACAGTTCCTGGGTCCAGCCCTGCGGCGTGATCTGGATGCCCATGGCCTTGGAAAAGTCGTGGATGCCGAACACCACATGCCGGACCGCGGGGTAGGCCATGATCTCCGGCGCGATCTTCAGCGACTTGGGGTGCTCGATGATGGGCTGGATGGTGATCAGCGGGTTCATCGCCGCCAGACAGGCGGAAAGGTCGCGAATCTCGGCGGCGCCGTAGGCCTCGCCGGCCTTGGCCAGCATCACCACGTCGATGTGTTCGGCGAGGTCGCGCACCATCGCCAGGTCCTTCTCGTATTCCTCGGTGCGGAAGGGGTTGATCCGCACCGCCACGGCGAGGTCGTCGCGGTGCAGGCCGGGCAGTTCCTGGCGTAGCAACTCGCGCGACAGCGCCTTTTGCCGGCAGCCGTCCTCCAGGTCGAACAACAGGGTCTGCGCGTGGCAGTGGCGGGCGTGTTTCTGGAAACGCTGCGCGGCGGCGTCCAGGTCCTCGTACAGCCCCAGCGCCGGGGCGTATTTCACCGGCGGGTAATAGAGCTGGATGCCGGGCCAGTAATCACCCAGATTCGCTCCCAACACGCGGCTGGCTACCGCCATGATGTGTTCCAGGCCATTTCGGGACTCCTCGTCTCAGTGTCATTTCCGGTCTGTCGCCGGGCTTGGCCGAACCCTAGTCCCATCGCCTCTGATGCACTGCACAATTATTTCAAGTCTAAACATTGATAAACCCAATGATCCGGTCGACTTTCCGCCAGCGCCGGGCGCGGCCATACTTGCGGGCAGAAAGGAGACCGCCATGCCCGCCATCCGCCAGGAAGACCTGATCCAGAGCGTCGCCGACGCGCTGCAATTCATATCCATCTACCACCCACTGGATTTCGTCGAGGCGGTGAAGGCCGCCTACGAGCGCGAGGCCTCGCCGGCCGCGAAGGGGGCGCTGGCGCAGATCCTGATCAATTCCCGGATGTGTGCCGAGGGACGGCGGCCGATCTGCCAGGACACCGGCATGGTGGTGGCCTTCCTCAAGGTCGGCATGGGGGTGCGCTGGGAAGGCGGCATGAGTCTGGCCGACATGGTCAACGAGGGGGTGCGCAGCGCCTACCTGAACCCGGACAACCCGCTGCGCGCCTCGGTGCTGGCCGACCCGGCCGGCGCCCGCAGGAACACCAAGGACAACACCCCGGCGGTGATCCATACCGAGCTGGTGCCCGGTGACAAACTGGAAATCACGGTGGCGGCGAAGGGCGGCGGCTCCGAGAACAAGGCCCATTTCACGGTGCTGAACCCCTCCGATTCCATTGTCGACTGGGTGCTGGAAACCCTGCCGGAGATGGGCGCCGGCTGGTGCCCGCCGGGCATCCTCGGGATCGGCATCGGCGGCACGCCGGAGAAGGCGCTGTTGTTGGCGAAAGAGGCGCTGATGGCGCCGATCGACATCCTGGAATTGCGCGCGCGCGGACCGAGCAACCGCATCGAGGAACTGCGGCTGGAGTTGATGGACAAGGTCAACGCGCTGGGCATCGGCGCCCAGGGCCTGGGCGGCCTGACCACGGTGCTGGACGTGAAGATTCTGGATTACCCGACGCACGCGGCCAGCCTGCCGGTGGGCCTGATCCCCAACTGCGCCGCGACCCGGCATGTCCACTTCACGCTCGATGGTTCCGGCCCGGCGACGTTCACGCCGCCACCCTTGTCGGCCTGGCCGGAGGTGGCCTGGGACGGCCCCGCCTCGGCGCGACGGGTGAACCTGGATACCTTGTCCAGGGCGGACACCGCCGAGTGGCGCGCCGGCGAGCAATTGCTGCTCACCGGCCGCCTGCTCACCGGCCGCGACGCCGCGCACAAGAAACTGGCGGAACTGGTCAAGGCCGGGCAGCCGCTGCCGGTGGATTTCCACAACCGCTTCATCTACTACGTCGGCCCGGTCGACGCGGTGCGCGACGAGGCGGTCGGCCCCGCCGGCCCGACCACGGCGACGCGGATGGACAAGTTCACCGACCTGATGCTGGGCGAACGGGTCGGCCTGATCGGCATGGTCGGCAAGTCCGAGCGCGGTCCGGAGGCGATCGCCTCGCTCAAGGCGCACGGCGGCGTCTATTGCATCGCCGTCGGCGGCGCCGCCTACCTGGTGTCGAAGGCGATCAAGTCGGCGCGGGTGCTGGCCTTCC